>DASRJN010000721.1:0-3685 GCA_035649455.1 Acidimicrobiales bacterium | reverse complement strand
CCCTGAGGCAGCCAGCCGTCGCCGTGCTGGGCCGCCCGCCGGACCGCCACGGGCGAGGATCCGCCCACCCACAGCGGGACCGACGCCTGCACGGGCCGGGGGGCGAGGGCGGCGCCGGCGACGTCACCGTCCAGGGCCGCCCGCAGCGAGGGCAGCGCCGTCTCCATGTAGGCGCCCCGGGCCGCGAAGTCCACGCCCAGCAGGGCGAACTCGGCCTCGACATGGCCCGCGCCCACCCCCACGATGGCCCGGCCGCCCGAGAGTCGGTCGATCGTGGCGAACGCCTTCGCCACCTCCAGCGGGTGGTGGTACGGCAGGGCCAGCACGTGGCTGAGTAGGCGCACCCTCCGGGTCTGGCCGGCCAGGAAGCCGAGCGTGGCCACCGGGTGGTACCAGGTCTCGCCCATGGTCTCGTCCAGGGGCCGGGGGATGGCCACGTGCTCGCACACGCCCACGTACAGCGCGCCGGCCCGGTCCGCCGCCTGGGCCACCGCCACCAGGTCGTCGACGCCGGCGTCCGCCTCCCACGGCTCGACGAAGATGCGGCTCTGGGCCTGGATCGGCAGCTGCAGCCCCCAGGCGATGGTCCCGGCGGGGATGACCGCGCTCACTTGACCGCCGTGGGGGCGACGGGCCCACCCAGCGCCCGGGTCAGGGGCAGCGGCGTGGCGCACAGCAGGAAGTCGTGCTGGCCGTCGGCGGCGCAGTCGGCGGCCAGGTCGTCCAGCGCCCACAGCTGGCCCTGCGCCAGGCCCATGTCCACCAGGTGGAGCAGGTGGACCGGCAGCAGCACCGCCGGGTCCTCCGGCGGCCACACCTCCAGCGCCAGCGTGTCGGTCGCCACCGCCGCGACGTCGTGGTCGTACAGCCACTCGACCGAGCCGGTCGACAGGCCCGCCGCGTCCCGCCCGAAGCGGGCGCGGTCGCCCGCCCGCAGGTGGTGCATCTGGCCGGTCCGCACCAGCAGGACATCGCCCGGCTCCACGGTCACGCCGGCCCGCCCCAGCGCGGCCTCGAGGTCGTCGCCGCCGATGGCGTAGCCGCCGTCGAGGTGGTCGACCTCGTGCAGCCGGGCCACGTCGGCCAGGACACCCCGGGTGACGACCGGGCCGTAGTGCTCGATGCCGAGACGCGCCGCGCCGGCCTCGCTCACGACGGCCGCATCGATCCCGTTGTACAGCCGGCCCTCGTAGCTGGCGTGGGCGAGGGCATCCCAGTGGGTGGCGGCCTGGACGCCCATGCTCAGGGCGTCGTCGCTCGTGCAGAAGTCGGCGGGATCCCCGGTCAGCGGCGTGTTGACCATGAGCATGCGGCGCTGCGGGTTCTCCCGGCCCGGGATCTGGCCGGTCTGCGGCCCGTCCTCGTCGAACGGGATGGCGAGGGAGAACACCCGACCCTGCCGCGCCGCTCCGATCCCGCGCCGCACCGCGGCGGTGTCGATGAGGTTGAGGGTGCCCCGCTGGTCGTCCGGGCCCCACCTCCCGGCATTGGACACCCGGGCGGCGAGTTCCCGCAGGTGATCGGGTAGTGCCACGGAGCCTGTTCTAGTTGGCGGCTACCCTCCCGGCCCGAATGGCTGGGAGACGTTCGGTTGCGCCCCACGTGGTGGCTGCCACCGCGGTGCTGGCGGCGGCTCTCGTGTGGGGGGCGCCGCCCGCGGGCGCCGATCAGGTCCGCGACATGCAGTGGCACCTCCAGTACCTGAACATCGCCCGGGCCCACGAGCTCAGCCAGGGGGAAGGCATCACGGTCGCGGTGATCGACACCGGAGTGGACGCCGACCATCCCGACCTCGAGGGGAACGTCCTGCCCGGGTTGGACGCGTGGGCAGAGACCCACGGCGAGGACCCCGGCGACGGCTGGACCGATCCCGACGGCCACGGCACGGGGATGGCCGGGTTGATCGCGGCGCACGGCCACGGCCGGGGCAACGCCGCCGGGGCCCTGGGCATCGCCCCGAAGGCCCGCATCATCCCGATCCGGCTCCCGGTCGAGCTCGAGCTCGGCGGGCCGGAGATCCACGACGCCATGACGGTGGCCATCAAGGAGGCGCTCAAGCGCGGCGCCGACATCATCTCGCTGTCGGTCACCGGTCCCCGCGGCGATCAGATCAAGCCCATCCTCGACGCAGGGAAGATCGTGGTCGTGGCGGGGGGCAACGCACCGGACACGGAGTACCCGACCGCCACTCCGGGGTCGGTGGCGGTCGGCGCGGTGCGGTCCGACGGCCTCGTCGCCGACGTGTCCGTGAGGGGGCGGGCCGCCCCACCGCCGCTCGACGAGCTGGCCTTGGGGCGCACCGCCGGGGCCGGGTACATCTGGTTGACGGCGCCGGGCGAGGAGATCGTGTCCCCGTTCCGGTCGGGCGGGTATGGCTCGGGCACGGGCACGAGCGCTTCGACGGCGATCGTCTCGGGGGCGGCGGCCCTGGTGTGGTCGCGGTACCCCGACCTGACCGGCGAACAGGTCGTACGCCACCTGCTCCTGACGACGACGGACAAGGGCGCGCCAGGCCCGGACGTGGAGTACGGCTACGGCGATCTCGACCTGGTGCGGGCCCTCGAGACGGTGCCCGCACCGCCCGTGCCGACGACGACCACGACCACCACGGCATGCGACCCCTGCCCTCAGAGCGCGGGCGAGGCCGCGGCGGCGCGCCCGAGCGCCGACGGCGGCTCGGGAGCCGCCCGGACCGGGCCGGTCGTGGCCGGCGCCGCCGTCCTGGCCGCCGGCAGCCTGGCGCTGGCGCGGGTGAGAGGGCGCCGGCATCGGCCGGCGGGCGCCGGGCCGGATCCACGTCGGGCTCCCAGCCCGTGGACGCTGCCGACTCCGGGTCCCCTGCCGTTACCGCCTCCACCTCCGCCTCCGCCTCCGCCGGGCCCGGTCACTGGGCCGTCCCCTACGTGGCGCCGCCCCGGGCCCGGTAGAGGTCCCGCAGGAGGCTGACCTCGGCCCCGTGGTGGATGAACTCGCGCTGCTGGTGCAGCAGGTGGTTCACGAAGGGATCGTCGCCGCCGAGGCGCATCCGGGGCGCGTCCACCCCCATGAGCGTGTCCGACAGCGGCCGCCACAGGTCGTCCTCGCTCAGGGCCCGGACCGCAGCGCGCCACCGCTCCCACCAGCCGTCCAGGAAGGCGACGGCGTCGGCTGCCGCGGGCGGGAAGGCGAGGTCGTAGGACCGGGGCTGAGCCTCGGGATCGCCCTCCATGGCCAGGGCCCACTGGGCCATCGCCGTGCAGCCGAGGTGGCACAGGCGCCAGGCCATGGTGGTGAACGGCGGCACGGTCTCGCCCAGGCTGCCCGGCGGCCACTCGTAGCGGAAGACCCCGTCGCGGTCCGCATGCAGGGTCCAGCAGCCGGGGGCCGGCTCCCACCACAGCTCGTCGTCCGTGAGCCCCTCGAGCCGGCGCCGGAACAGCACGTGCCACCACCAGTCGACCTGGGTCAGGACCGCCCGTCGCACGCTGCCAGCCACGCCGGCCCAAGCTAGGCGCCGGGCCGCCGCCGCGGCTCGCCGCAGGGGCCTACAGTCGGGGCGGCAGCGTGCGTCGACGCAGGGGGTGCGCCATGCGTTCGTATCCGGGAGCCAAGCGGGTGGTGGTCGCGGGGATCGTGCTCCTCATGTCCCTCGGCCTGGTCCAACCCGCCGCGGCCATCCTCGAGGGCACCGACGACACGGCGAACC
>DASRJN010000720.1:0-6274 GCA_035649455.1 Acidimicrobiales bacterium | reverse complement strand
CGTCTGGCGCACCTCCACCTCGACGTTCGGCGAGATCTGCAGCGTCTCCGGGTCGATGCCGAAGGCACCGGCGGTGTACACCGTCGATCCCGCCCGCACGACGAGCGAGAAGCCCATCGCGCCGTCGAAGGGATCGATCCTCTCGATTGTCTGTCCACCCATGGCCGCGGAGCGTACCGTCAGACGGCGGCCTCGACCGCGGAGAGCGGCTCAGTCCTCTCGTCCAACGGTGGCACATATGGCATACACAGTGATCTGCCAGGGTTCGTTGACAGTGGTGACTCGCACATCCACTCTCCATCCCGTCATGTCCGCCGTCGGTGCGGACCGCCATACATGGGATTGGTCATCGGATGCCGGATTGGGAGCGTCATAGCCTCCCGAGAGAACGGTCTTCCCGGCTGGACATGTAGCTGTGGCTCCCAACCGGCCCTCGACATGCGGTGGGGTCGTAGCAGCAGTTGCCGTAACGGTCTCGACATCCGCCAAGCCTGGTGTTCCTGCTGGCCCCGCCGGGCCTCGTGGTCCGGATTGGTTCCAGTTCAACGCTCTGTATCCGCTGGGGCATGATTGCCCGGCTTCGGCATCTATCACCTTCAGATTGCCGCCATTTTTCTTGTAGCACCCATTGATCACGCCAGCGCTACCGGGAATCGAGGCAGCCGCAACGCTGACCCCGGCGGCCAGCAAGACGCCTGTGGCGATGATGATGGCTAGCTTCCTCATGGTTTTCCTTCCCGCTTGAGGACCAGGAACCGGTCGATGTCGGGGTCCATCACGTCTCCTGCACGAAGCGGCCGCGCTTGACCACCGCCGCCACCGGGTCGAGGCCCAGCCAGTACACGATCTGGGCCGGGTGGTCGGCGTTCCACACCACCAGGTCGGCGAGGGCTCCGGGCGCGATGACCCCGATCTCGCCCGCCCGGCCGAGCGCCCGGGCCGCATGCGTGGTGGCCCCCGCGATGGCCTCGGCCACCGTGAGGCCGAACCGGGTGCAGGCCAGATGGAGAGCCAGCGGCAACGAGACCAGCGGCGCGGTGCCCGGGTTGCAGTCGGTGGCCACCGCCAGGGGCACGCCCGCCGCCCGCAGCGCCTCGACCGGCGGCACCGCCTCGTCCCGCAGCACGTAGGCGGCGCCCGGGAGCAGCACGGCGACGGTCCCGGCCGCGGCCAGGGCCGCCACCCCGGCCGGCGACGTGTGCTCCAGGTGGTCGGCCGACAGCGCGCCATGCCGGGCGGCCAGCGCGGCGCCCTCGCCGTCGCTGAGCTGGTCGGCGTGCAGCTTCACCGGCAGCCCGAGGCGGGTGGCCGCCGCCAGCATCCGGTCCAGCTGGTCGGCGCGGAACGCCATCTGTTCACAGAAGGCGTCGACCGCGTCGGCCAGGCCTTCGGCCGCCACCGCGGGCAGCATCTCGTCGCACACCACGTCGAGGTAGCGCTCGGCGTCGCCTTCGAGCTCGGGCGGCACCACGTGGGCTCCTAGGAAGGTCGTCGCCACGTCCACCGGCACCCGCTCGGGGATCCGGCGGGCGACGCGCAGCATCCGCAGCTCGGTGTCGAGGTCGAGCCCGTAGCCCGATTTCACCTCCACGGTGGTGACGCCCCGGGCGGCGAGGGCCGCGGCTCGGGCGACCGCGCCGTCCAGCAGCTCGTCGTCGCCGGCTGCTCGGGTCGCGCGCACGGTCGATGCAATGCCGCCGCCGGCGCGGGCGATGGCCTCGTAGCCCACCCCCGCCAGCCGCTGCTCCCACTCCTCGGCGCGATCGCCGCCGAAGACCAGGTGGGTGTGGCAGTCCACCAGGCCCGGCGTCACCACCCGCCCGCCGGCCGACCAGGTCTGCTCGGCCGTTTCGGGGACGGCCGAGGCCGGGCCGGCCCAGGCGATGCGTTCGCCGACCACGCCGATGGCCCCGCCGCCGGCGATGTCGGTGATCAGCAGGTCCCACATCAGCCCACGGCGGCGATGGCCGCCCGCAGCGCGGCCGCCACATCCAGTCCGGTGTGCTCGCCCTGGCGGACGACGTGCCGGCCGCCCACCACCACGTCGCTCACGTCCGCGGCGGTGGCCGCCGTCACCAGCATGGGGACCGGGTCGTCGGGGTCGATGCCCGCCGGCCGCACGGTGTCGAGGTCGACGGCGCACAGGTCCGCCGGCTCGCCCTGACCGAGCGCCCCGCCCCCGGTGGCCGCCTGCAGCAGCTCGGCCGGTGGGTGCAGCCCGCGGCGGCCGGTCGCCAGCCGCTGGTGGAGCTCGACCAGCCGCGCCTCCTCCAACAGGTCGACCACCGCGTGGGAGTCGCTGCCCAGGCGCAGCGGGCAGCCGGCCTCGACCAGCGCGGCTGCGGGGCCGATGCCGTCGGCGAGGTCCCGCTCGGTGGTGGGGCACAGGCACACGGTCGTGTCGGTCTCGCCCAGCCGGGCGATGTCGTCGGCGCTGACATGGGTGCAGTGGATCGCGGTGGTGCCGGGGCCGAGCACACCATGCTCGTGGGCGAGCCGGGTGGGCGTGCGGCCGGTGGCGGCCCGGCACGCTTCGTTCTCGGCCGGCTGCTCCGACAGATGCAGGTGGAGGGGCACGTCCCGCTCCCGCGCCCAGCCGGCGACCGCGCCGAGCGATCCCGGGTCCACGGCGCGCACGCTGTGGATCGCCGCCCCCACGGTGATGTCGGGATGGGCCGCGGCCACCTTCGCCGCCCGCGCCGCCCAGCGGTCGACGCCGCCGTCGCTGAACCGCCGTTGCACCGGGTCGAGCTCCTCGCGGCCGAACCCGGCCCGCAGGTAGCACGTGTCGAGCAGCACCAGCCGGATCCCGGCCCGCCGGGCGGCCTCGCACACCGCGTCGTCCATGCCTTCGGGATGGTGGAGGTAGTGGAACTCGTGGACCGTGGTCACCCCGGCCAGCACCAGCTCAGCGAAGGCCGCGGTGGACAGCGCCAGCAGCGTCTCCGGGTCCAGCCGCGCCGCGAGGGCGTACATCTCCGACCGCCAAGCCCAGAAGTCGTCCCCGGCCGCCCGCCCCCGCAGCGCCCGGTGGAAGGCATGCGAGTGGTGGTCGGCCAGCCCCGGCAGCACCAACCCGCCCAGCACCGTCGCCCCGCGGGGCGCAACCTCGACCCCGCTCCGGGCCTCCGCCCACCGCCCATCCTCCCCACCCTCCAGCACCACCCCACCCACCACCCCGTCGGGCAACAGCGCCCGCCGGGCCCAGTAGACGGTCATGGACGAACCGTCCGGCGGCTGGAGGCGGTCATTGTTGCATGGGGAGCTGCATGCCGGTCGAGCGGGCTACGGCCTGGGCCTCCGGGTAGCCGGCGTCGGCGTGGCGGGCGACGCCCGAGCCGGGGTCGTTGGTGAGGACCCGTTCCAGCTTCTGGGCGGCCAGGTCGGTGCCGTCGGCCACGACCACCATGCCGGCGTGGATCGACCGGCCGATCCCGACGCCGCCGCCGTGGTGCAGCGAGACCCAGCTGGCGCCGCTGGCCGTGGACAGCAGCGCGTTGAGCAGGGGCCAGTCCGCGATGGCGTCGGAGCCGTCGCGCATGGCTTCGGTCTCGCGGTAGGGCGATGCCACCGAGCCGGAGTCGAGGTGGTCGCGCCCGATCACGATGGGCGCCCGCAGCTTGCCCGAGGCCACCAGCTCGTTGAAGCGCAGGCCGAGCCGGTCGCGCTCGCCGTAGCCCAGCCAGCAGATGCGGGCGGGCAGGCCCTGGAACGCCACCCGGTCGGAAGCCAGGCGGATCCAGCGGGCCAGCGCCTCGTTGTCGGGGAACTCCTCGATCGCCGCCCGGTCGGTGACCCCGATGTCCGCGGGCTCGCCCGAGAGCGCCGCCCACCGGAACGGGCCCTTGCCCTCGCAGAACAGCGGGCGGATGTAGGCGGGCAGGAAGCCCGGGTAGCTGAAGGCCCGCTCGAAGCCGCCCAGCTGGGCCTCCCGCCGCAGGCTGTTCCCGTAGTCGAAGACCTCGACACCCCGGTCCGCGAACGCCACCATGGCCGCGCAGTGGCGGGCCATGGAGGCGCGGGCCCGGGTGGTGTAGCCGTCGGCGTCCCGCTCCCGCAGGTCGGCCGCCTCGGCGAGCGACAGGCCGGCGGGGATGTAGCTCAGCGGATCGTGGGCCGGGGTCTGGTCCGTGACGATGTCGACCGGCGCGTCCAACTCGACCAGCCGGGGGATGACCTCGGCTGCGTTGCCCAGCAGGCCGATCGACACGGCGTGCCGGTCGGCCCGCGCCGCCTCGGCGCGGGCGAGCGCGTCGTCGAGGTCGTCGGCGGCCTCGTCCAGGTAGCGGGTCTCGAGCCGGCGCCGGATGCGCTCGGGATCGACCTCGACCACCAGCGCGACGCCGCCGTTCATGGTCACGGCCAGCGGCTGGGCGCCGCCCATGCCGCCCAGCCCGGCCGTGACGGTGACCGTGCCGGCCAGGCTGCCCCCGAAGCGCCGCTCGGCGATGGCCGAGAAGCACTCGTAGGTGCCCTGCAGGATCCCCTGGGTGCCGATGTAGATCCACGACCCCGCGGTCATCTGGCCGTACATGGTGAGGCCCAGCGCCTCCAGGCGGCGGAACTCGTCCCACGTGGCCCAGTCGGGCACCAGGTTGCTGTTGGCGATCAGCACCCGTGGGGCCCACTCGTGGGTGCGGAACACCGCCACCGGCTTGCCCGACTGCACCAGCAGGGTCTCGTCGTCCTCCAGCGCCCGGAGGCTGGCCACGATGGCGTCGAACGCCTCCCAGCTGCGCGCCGCCCGCCCGGTCCCGCCGTAGACGACGAGGTCCTGGGGCCGCTCGGCCACCTCTGGGTCGACGTTGTTCATCAGCATCCGGAGGGCGGCCTCCTGCGGCCAGCCCTTGCAGCTGAGCTCCGGGCCGCGGGGCGCCCGCACGATGCGGGATCGGTCAGCCAAGCGGGCCCACCTCCGACTCCGCCGCGGCCAGAACGGTCCCGTCGGCGACCATGCCGGCCGCGGCCGCCAGCTCCGGGGCCAGCGGCCGGTCGGGCCCGGGTGGTCCCACCCCACCGGCCCGCAGGGCATCACGCACCGCCGCCGTGGCCCGGGCCGGGGTCAACGGGGCCCGCAGGTCGAGGCCTCGGGCCGCGGTCACCAGCTCGACCGCCAGCACCCGTCCCAGGTGGGCCAGCGCGGTGCGCAGCTTGCGGGCGGCCGCCCAGCCCATGGACACGTGGTCCTCCTGCATGGCCGAGGTGGGCACGGTATCGGCGCTGGCCGGTACCGCCAGCCGGCGGCACTCGGCCACGAGGGCGGCCGCGGTGTACTGGGCGATCATCAGGCCGCTGTCCACGCCCGGCTCGTGGGCCAGGAACGGGGGCAGCCCGTGGCTGCGGGCGGCGTCGAGGAAGCGGTCGGTGCGGCGCTCGCTCATGGCGGCGACGTCGGCCACCACGATGGCCAGCAGGTCGCAGGCATGGGCCAGGGGCGCCCCGTGGAAGTTGCCGACCGACTCGACCCGGCCGTCGGCCAGCACCACCGGGTTGTCGATGGCCGACGCCAGCTCGCGGTCGGCGCAGGTCTCGGCGAACGCCAGCGCGTCCCGGGCGGCGCCGTGGACCTGCGGCGCGCACCGCAGCGAATAGGCGTCCTGGACCCGCGGGTCGTCGGTGCGATGGGAGGCGACGATGGCGGACCCGGCCAGGAGCGCGGCCATGTTGGCCGCGGCTCGCTGCTGGCCCGGATGCGGCCGCAGGCCCACCAGGTCGGCGGCGAAGGCCCGGTCGGTGCCGAGCAGGCCCTCCACGCTCATGGCCGCGGCCACGTCGGCCACTCGCAACAGGCCGCCCAGATCGGCGCAGGCCAGGACCAGCATGCCGAGCATGCCGTCGGTCCCGTTGACCAGCGCCAGCCCCTCCTTGGGCTCGAGCTCGATGTCCAGCGCCAGGGCCACGTGCGCCAGGGGAGCGAGGTCCCCGCTGCAGCCGAGCGACCCGAACTCGGGCACCTCCGGCAGGTCACCGTCGTCGAGCAGCCGCAGCAGCGCGGCGGCCAGCTCGGGCCGGGCCCCGGTGACCCCGGTGGCCAGAGTGCGGGCCCGCAGCAGCACCATGGCCCGCGTCACCTCGGGCTCCACCGGGTCGCCCATGCCCGCGGCGTGCGAGGCGATGAGCGACCGCTGGAGCCGGGCCCGGTCCTCGGCCGGGATCCAGCGCGTGGCCAGGCCCCCGAACCCGGTGGAGACGCCGTAGGTCGGCTCGCCCGACGCGGCCAGCATTTCGACCCGCGCCCGGGTGGCTGCCATCGCCGCGATCGCCTCCTCGGACA
>DASRJN010000719.1:0-10560 GCA_035649455.1 Acidimicrobiales bacterium | reverse complement strand
GCGGGGAGCGTGGCGGTCGCGGGCAGCGTTGCCACTGCCGGGAGCGTGGCCGTCGCGGGCAGCGCGGCGACGGCTGGGAGCGTGGCGGTTGCCGGCAGCGCGGGCACCGCCGGGAGCATCGGCGTCATCGGCAGCTTGCTCACGATCCTCGGCGTCGGCGTTCGCCATTGCATCGCCACCATCGCGTGCATCCGCTGCCGTCGCTGCATCGCCTGTGTCGCCTGCATCGACTGCGTGGACTGCATCGGGTGCGTCGGCTGCGTCGGCCTGCGCGGTGCGGTGGGTCGCCGCAACGTCCAAGCTCCGAGGTGACCGAAGACCTTGCAGTAGGCATCGAGGGCCGCCGGCCGTCATGACCGCCGGAACGTGGGCGAGACTGCGGGAATGCCGGGGGAGAAGCGGGTTCCATTCGACGTGCGGTCCTACGTCGAGCGAGTTCGTACCGGCCCGTGCTTCGTCTGCGCCATCGCACGCGGCGACGAGGCGTTCCCCGCCCAGGTCGTGTTGCGGGACGAGCGCCACATCGCCTTCCTGCCCACCTTCCACGTCCTGCGGGGCTACGTGCTGGTGGCGCCCCTCGACCACCGGGAAGGCGTCGCCGGGGACTTCTCGCTCGACGAGTACCTCGCGCTGCAGCGCGTGGTTCATCGGATTGCCCGCGCCCTGGAAGCGACCGTGCCGACCGAGCGGGTGTACATCCTCAGCCTGGGTAGCCGGGACGGCAACGCGCACGTCCACTGGCATGTGGCGGCCCTCCCGCCCGGTGTGCCCTACGACGAGCAACAGTTCCGGGCCTTGATGGTCGAGACCAAGGGCGTCCTCGTGCTGACGGCCGGCGAGCAGGCGGACCTCGCCGAGCGACTCCGGGCCACCCTGGACCTCCGCCCCTGACTCCGCGGCGCGGCGCGCTCATTCGACGGCCGGCGTTACCGTCGCGCCGTGACGAACATCTCGCCCTGGCTGTCGGTCGCGGACGCGCCGGCGGCCGTTCGGTTCTACGAGGCCGGCTTCGGTGCGGTCGAGGTCGAGGCGGACCGGTTCGAGGAGGCCGGCACCCTTGTGGTCGCTCACCTCGTGGTCGGCGAGGCCGACTTCTGGGTGCAGGCCGACTCAGAGGCCAGTCCGGATGGGGACCGACCCGGCTCGGTGCGCATGATCCTGTCCGTGGACGACCCGGACGCCGTGTTCGCACGGGCCGTTGCCGCGGGGGCGACCGAGGTCGCACCCGTCTACGAAGGCCACGGGTGGCGCATCGGCCGGATCACGGATCCCGCCGGGCATGACTGGGAGATCGGCAGGCCGCTCGGGCCGTAACGTCGCGACGTGGGCGCGCCCTTCGATCCGGTGCACATCGCCGCGTTCTTCGATCAGTACGCCGGCGAGGAGTGGGACCGTCACGACCGGAGCGCGTCGGGACGGGTCAGCCTGGCGGTGCACACCGATCTTCTCGCCGAGTTCGTGCGCCCCGGCGACCGGGTGCTGGACGCCGGCGCGGGCCCGGGACGCTTCACGATCGAGCTGGCCCGGCTCGGGGCGCGGGTCCACGTGGGCGACATCTCGCCCGGCCAGCTGGAGCTCAACCGCGAGAAGGTGGGCCAGGCCGGCCACGAGGCCGCGGTCGTGGCGCGCGAGGTCCTCGACATCTGCGACCTGTCCTCCCTCGGGGACGGCAGCTTCGATGCGGTCGTCTGCTTCGGCGGTCCACTCAGCTACGTGCGGGACCGCGCCCCGGAAGCGCTGGCCGAGCTGGCGAGGGTGACCCGGCCCGGCGGCCATGTGCTGGTGAGCGTCATGTCCACCCTCGGGGCCATGCGGGCCTTCCTGCCCATCGTCTTCGACGAGCACCGGCGTCTCGGCCCCGACCACACCGAGCACATCTTCCTCACCGGTGAGCTCGACCGGGAGACCAACCGGGGCCACGAGATGTGCATGTTCCGCTGGTCCGAGATCGCCGAGCTGTGCGCCGCCCACGGCCGGATCGTCGCCGCGGCCGCGGCCAACTACCTGACCGCGGGCGCCGACCCCGCCCTCATCGAGGGCCTCAGCGACGACGAGTGGCAGCGCCTCCTCTCCTGGGAACGGCGGCTGTGCCGGGACCCGGGCGTCCTCGACGCCGGCACTCACATACTCGTCGCCCTCGAGCGACCCGTCGGAGAAGGCGGCTCGGGAGCGACGATAGGGGTGTGAGGAGCGAAGCCGGGCCCGGCGCCCCGCTGCTGGAGGTCTACGACCGCGCCGTGCCGCAGGTCTACGGCTACCTCTACGACCGCTGCCGGGATGTGCAGACGGCGGAGGACCTGACGTCCGAGACGTTCCTGGCGGCCGTGCGGGCGGGGGAGGCGTCCATCCCGTGGATGATCGGCGTCGCCCGCCACAAGCTGGTCGACCACTGGCGCCGCCGCGCCCGGGACGAGCGGCTGGTGGCGCGGATCGTCGACCAGCCCATCGCCACAGACGACCCGTGGGACGTCCGGCTCGACGGCCTCCGGGTGGCGGACGTGCTGGCCCAACTGGGTGGTCACCACCGGGCCGCGCTCACGCTGCGCTACGTCGACGGCCTGCCGGTACCCGAGGTCGCGGGCGTGCTCGGACGCACGGTCCACGCCACCGAAGCGCTGCTGGTCCGGGCGCGAGCCTCGTTCCGCAAGCTCTACGAGAGCGGAGAGGGCGATGACTGACCGCCCCGACCCCTTCGATGCCCTGCGCCGCCCGATCGTCCCGCTCGCGCCGCGCCCCGGCTACGCCGCCTCGCTGCGGCGCCGACTCCAGGAGGAGCTGAACATGACCCTCACCGACGATCACGCGACCGGGGGCGCCAGTCCCGCCGGCGCCGCCCCGCTCGTCATGGTCCACCTGCGGGTGGGCGACGCCGACCGGGCGATGGCGTTCTTCGCGGCGCTGCTCGACTGGGAGGGCGAACGGGTCGAGTTCGACGATCACGTCAGCTACTACACGACCAACACCGAGACCACGGTGCGCCTGCTCGACGACCCGACCGCACCCGCGGTGGTGCCGAACTACGGCGTGGCCGACGTGGCCGGGGTGCTGCGGTCGATCGGCACGGCGGGCGGCGAGGTCGCGGCGGCCGAGCCGGATCCCGACGGCGGCGGCTGGGGCCGGGGGACGGACGACCAGGGCGTGCCCCTGCTCGTCTACCGCCCGGGCCGCTACCACGAGTCGACCCCACCGACCCGCGAGCCGACCGGCGAGGTCGGGCTCGTCTTCATCCGCGAGGACGCGGCGCGGGCCGAACACTTCTATGGCCCGGTGCTCGGCTGGGAGCTCAGCCGGGCCGATCCGGCCGGCCACTACTTCGACGCGGTCCCCAAGGTCGGGATCTTCGACGAGGCCGCGGCCTTCGGTCACGCGGTCGAGCCCGACGCCACCCTCTACCTGTCGGTGGACGCCCTGGCGCCGGTCCTCGCCCGGGTCGAGGCGCTGGGCGGGCAGGCCGGTCCCGGCGCGCAGGACATGGGCCCGCTCTTCAGCGCCCGGTGCACCGACGACCAGGGCACCGAGTTCGGCCTCATCGCCCCGGAGCTCGAAGGGCCCGCAGGCAGGGAGTGACCGGCCGGCCGTGACCAAGCACCGCCGGCCGAGCTGATCGCGGCCGAGTTCGGGCTGGGCGCGGTACGGGCGCTGCCGCGGTTCGCGGCGAGGGGTGAGACGCCGCCCTCCTGCCCCGGCTGCTCACCGTGCCGAGAGCCCGGCGCCTCCTCGCGGTCGGCCGCGAGTAGGCGCCGGGCTCGATCGGATCAACCGGACGAGCCGAGGAAGCTGTCCTCGCTGAGGCCGCACTCGTTCCGCAGGTACTCGGCGACGCGGTCACCGGCCTGGGTCTCCTCCTCGGTGGGCTGGCCGCTGCCGTTGGTCAGGTCCACCATGGCCCCCACGGCCTGGTTCCAGTCGTCCTCGATCGCGGCGGGCGGGTCGAGGGCCTGCATGCGCTGGACAATGTCGGTGATCTGGTCCTGGAGCTCCTGGAGGTCGGCGGGCTCCGAGAGGTCGGCGTCGTCGCTGTTGGCCGCGAACTCGTCGCCATCGGCCGAGATCGCTTCGATGTCGTTGCAGAAGCTCTCGGTGTCGCCGCCGGCGGTGTCGCCGCCGGCGCTGTCGCCGCCGCCGCCATCGTCGTCGTCGCCACAGGCCGACAGGCCGAGCAGCAGCAGCGGGGCGATGACCAGCCCGGCGCTCCGCAGCACGCGGGAGCGGGTGGTGGTGGTGGACACGATTCCTCCATTGGATCGCTGTCGGATCGGCGAGACCTCACCGCGTCGCACGGGAGCCATCGGGACCACCCGGTGCGAAGAGGCGCCGGTAGGACGAGCCAGCGAACCTAGCGCCCGCCGTCGCCATTGTCAGTACGCCAGCCGGTCCCGCGGATCCCGGACCGCCGCCGGCCACCGGCGGTCACCGCACGAGCACCACCAGGGCCAGCACCACGGCGGCGGCCGAAACGCCGGCCAGCACGAACCAGAGCAGCCGGCGGGACTCGGCCTCGTGCTCGATGTCGCGGGCCCGGTCGGCGAGCCTGGTCTCCGCGGCGTCGTTCATCGCCGCGTAGTGCTCGGGGAGGCCCGGGCCTGTGCCCATCGCGGCCAGCACGTCGCCGACCGGCACGAGACCACCCTGAGTCGACGAGTCGACCAGGCTCAGGAACTCCGACAACGCAGCCGCGTCGGCCTGCGTCCCGGTGACGTCCTCGTAGGCGCCGGTGGCGAGGCTCTCGATCTCCGTCTCGTTGGCCTCCAGCTCGGCCTTGTCGGCGGCGATCGAGGCGACCTCGTCGGGCGTGTCGACGGCCCCACCAGGCCCGACGCCGGCGAGCAGCAGCCGCCGTGTGATGCGGCCCAGCAGCTCCGGTTGGGCGGCAGCCAGCAGGCGCACCTGGGCGCCCTGGCGCAGCTCGGGGTCATCGATGCCCAGCACCAGCGAGTCGGCCACGGCCAGCAGGTCGTCCACGAAGGCCGTGTAGCCGAGATAGAGCGGCTCGGTCACCGTCGTCTGGCTCTGGTTTCGCTCGCCGGTGAAGGTGCTGACGAGCTGGCGCAGCTCGGCCAGCGAAGCCACGATGCCGTCCAGCGTCGGGCCGTACGCGTCGGCGACGTCACCGCCCTGGCGCTCGACGTGGGACCGCATGGCGGACAGGGCCTGGTCGGTGGCGGCGGTCGCTTCGTCCATCGAGTCCACCGGCAGCACGAGCACGTTCTCGGCCCCCAGGATGTAGGTGGCGGCGTAGTTCCGCTCGTTCTGCAGGCTGTTCAACAGGTCGGCGGTGAGGGTCGGCCCGCGGGCCGTGGCCCGGTCCTCCCGCACGTCCGCCAAGTCCTGGGTGGAGCCCCAGGCGGCCAGTCCCACGAAGACAATGGCCAGCAGCGCCACGGCCAACACCACGGCGCCCACCAGCAACCGGGTGTGCGGCGCCGGTCGATCCGGTCCCGCGCCCAGCTCGGTCATCACAGTGCCCATCTCGCACCACCACCCCAGATCGGAGCGAGACCTTAACGCTGCGTAGCGGCCGTGTCCGGACGGTTGTCCTCAGTCGTCGTCGGGGACGTTGCCGTTCTCGTCCGGCACGATCAGGTCCCAGCGGTCCAGGCAGTCCTCGCAGCGGTAGACCACCAGGTCACCGGGCTCCCAGCCCCGCTCCTCGGGCGGGTAGGAGAGGAGGTGGGCCCGGCCGCCGCAGTCGATGCAAGTGATGACCGGATCGACCTCCACGGGGGTGACGCTACGCCTGGCGTTCCCGCTGGTGCTCGCCGAACCGGGCCACCCCGGCGGCGAATTCGTCGGACAGGATGACCTCGCGGCCCAGCCGGTCCTCGTTCGCCAGCGCCTCGGCCTGGTCGAGGCCCAAGCCGTCGAAGACAGCTCGCCGGTCGCTGACGACGCAGCGCCAGGGCTGGGCCGCGACGTGCTCGGCCAGCTCGGTGGCCGCGGCCAGAGCGGTGCCCGCGGGCACCAGGCGGTCGACGAAGCCCATGCGCTCGGCCTCGGCCCCGTCGAGCTCGCGCCCGGTCAGGATCAGGTCGAGGGCGCGGCCCAGGCCCATGATGCGGGGGAGGCGGTAGGTGCCGCCGTCCACCAGGGGCACACCCCAGCGCCGCTCGAGGCAGCCGAAGCGAGCGCTGTCGCCCGCCACCCGGAGGTCGCACCAGGCGGCCAGCTCCATCCCGCCGGCCACGCACCAGCCCTCGATGGCGGCGATCACCGGCTTCGACAGGGCCAGCCGGGTAGGCCCGAGCGGGCCGCTGTCCCGGAGGCGGGGCAGGTCCTTGAGGTTGGCGCCCGCGCAGAACGCCTCGGCGTCGCCGGTCAGCACCGCCACCCGGGCCTGGTCGTCATAGTCGAACGCCACGAACTGGTCGTGCAGGCGCTGCGCCGTCTTGGAGTCGATGGCGTTGCGGACCTTGGGCTGGCCGATGCTGATCACCCGCACGTGCTCACTCATGGCGACCAGGTTGCCACCCACTACCGTGCCGCGATGCGCGTCGTGGCGGGCTCGGCCCGGGGCCGCACGCTGGTCGCCCCGCCCGGGGCCCGCACCCGGCCGACCACCGACCGGGTGCGCGAGGCCATCTTCAACGCCCTCGGCAGCCGCGGGGGCGTCGAGGGCGAGCGGGTGGCGGACCTGTTCGCGGGCAGTGGCGCGCTCGGCGTCGAGGCGCTGTCGCGGGGCGCGGTCCACGCCACGTTCGTGGACCGCGACCGGGTCGCCCGCCAGGCCATCCGGCGCAACGTCGAGTCCTGCGGCTTCCTCGACCGGGCCACGATCGTGGGGGGCACGGTCGAGCGCTGGCTGGTGGACCTGAGCCCCGCCACCCGGTTCGCAGTGGCGTTCTGCGACCCGCCCTACGCCTTCGACGGCTGGCCCGGGCTGCTGCAGGCGGTGCCCGCCGACCTGGTGGTGGCCGAGTCCGACCGGCCCGTCGCGCTGCCCGAAGGCTGGGAGCTGGTCCGGGACGCCCGCTACGGCGGCACTTGGGTCGGGTTCGCCCAGCCTGCCACCCCCGGTGGTACCGGGTTCGGCTCAGCGTGAGAGCTACGTTGTTCTCGTGACCACCGTCCTCTACCCGGGGTCGTTCGACCCGATCCACAACGGCCACATCGAGATCATCGAGGTGGCGGCGCGGCTGTTCGACGACATCGTGGTGGCCACCGTGCGCAACCCGCAGAAGGGCGAGCCCCTGCTCACGCTGGAGGAGCGTCAGGACCTCATCGCCGACGCCACCTCCCACCTGGACAACGTCCGCATCACCTCGTTCTCCAGCCTGACGGTCGACCTGGCACGCGAGGTGGGCGCCGACTTCATCGTCAAGGGCCTGCGGGTGGTGACCGATTTCGACTCCGAGCTGATGATGGCCCAGATGAACCGGGAAGTATCGGGCGTCGTCACCATGTTCCTGCCCTCGGCCCCGCAGCACTGCTTCATCGCGTCGCGCCTGATCCGGGAGATCGCCCGCTTCGGCGGGGACGTGAGCTCGATGGTGCCGCCGGGGGTGGCGAAGCTGCTGGCCTCGAAATACGGGGAGCCGTCCCGTGGATGACCAGGACAGCTCGTTCGAGCACAGCTTCGACGCCCGGGTGGCGGAGCGGGTGCCTGGCGGCGACGTCGAGGCCATCCTCCACGAGCTGCACGCCCTGATCGACGGGGCCCGGCCGGCCCCGCTGTCCACCCAGGTCAAGATCGATCGCGACGAGGTGCTGGACCTGCTCGACCAGGCCATCGAGCGCCTGCCCGACGAGGTCCGGGCCTCGCGCTGGCTGCTCAAGGAGCGCGACGAGTTCCTGGATCGCACGCAGCGCGAGGCCGACGACATCCTGGCCGTGGCGCGGGGCCAGGCCGAGCGCATGGTGCAGCGCTCGGAGGTGATGAAGGCGGCCGAGGCCAAGGCCCGGCGCCTCGTCGAGAACGCCCGGGCCGAGGCCGCCCGCCAGCGCAACGAGGCCGACGACTTCTGCGACAAGCGGCTGGCCCAGATGGAGACGGTGCTCGAGAAGACCATGTCCATCATCGCCTCGGGGCGGGCCAAGCTGCGGGGCCCGGCCGGCGAAGGACACCCGCCGGTGGCCTCGGCCCGTGCCGGGATCAACGGCCACGACCACGAGAACCGCGACCCCGAGCCCGACTCCCGGTTCTTCGACCAGGACCGCTCGTAGCCGCTTCGCCGCAGCCTGATCCCGAGCCGGACTCTCGGTTCGTCGCCCAGGACCACCCGTACCGGTTCGCCGTAGCCTGACGGGGTGAGCCGCCCACCGTTCCTCATCCCCACGGCCGACCTGGCGCGCCGTCCTGGCGCCCGGCAACGGATCGTGGCGACCGGGCCTCTGGCGGACGTGGCCCTGTCCAGCGCCCGGCTGACGGGCGACGACGTGACCGTCGACGTGACCATCGAGTCCCAGGGCGACACGGTCACGGTGACCGGGACCGCGCGAGGTCGCTGGGTGGGGGAGTGCCGGCGCTGCCTGGAGACCACCGGGGGCGAGGTCGAGGTCCAGCTCAGCGAGGTGTTCGAGCCCCACCCGGTCGAGGGCGAGACCTACCCGCTGGGCCGCGACGCCCTCGACCTGGAACCGCTGCTCCGCGAGGCGTTCGCCCTGGCCCTCCCGCTGGCGCCCCTGTGCGACGAGGCCTGTGCCGGGCCCGATCCCGAGGTCCACCCGGTACGCACCGAGGAGGCCGAGCCGCCCGCCGATCCCCGGTGGTCGGCGCTCGATTCCCTGCGTTTCGAGTGACATCCGGGCGCGTTCGACGGTTCCGCGGCTGGGCCGCTAGTCTCTCCCCCTTGTGCCCGCGGCTGCGGGCGTTCCGTCGCGACCGCTGACTGGTGATTCGACATGGCCGTCCCCAAGAAGAAGACCTCCAAGGCCAAGAGCCGCAGCCGCAAGGCGAGCGCGTGGCGCCTCGAGCGCCCCGCCCGTAGCGTCTGCCCCCGCTGCAACGCGGCCAAGCAGCCCCACGTGGTGTGCGGCAACTGCGGCTGGTACGGCGGACGCGTGGCCGTCGAGGTCGACTGACCCTCGGGCTGGCCCGGGTCCCTGCATGCTGCCGATCGCACTCGACGCCATGGGCGGCGACAACGCCCCCCGCGCCATCGTCGAGGGCGCGCACCGGGCGGTGGCCGAGCTGGGCGTGCCCGTCGTCCTGGTCGGGCGACCGGAGGAGATCGACGGGCTGCGCGGCGACCTCGACGTGTTGCCGGCGTCCGAGGTGATCGGCATGGCCGACGCCGGCTCCAAGGTCCGCACCATGAAGGACTCGTCCCTGGTGCGGGCGGCTGAAGCCGTGCGGGACGGCAAGGCGTCCGCCATGGTGTCGGCCGGCAACACCGGGGCGACCATGGCCTCCGCGCTGCTGCGCATGGGCCGCATCAAGGGAGTCGCCCGGCCGGCCATCGCCACCCCCATCCCCGTGCCCGGCTCCACGCCCACCGTGCTGCTCGACGCCGGGGCCAACGCCGAGTGCCAGCCCCAGTGGCTGGTCCAGTTCGCCCAGATGGGCGCGGTGTTCGCCCGCGAGCGCTACGGCATCGCCGAGCCGCGGGTGGGCGTGCTGTCCATCGGGGAAGAGGCGAGCAAGGGCAACCCACTGGTCAAGGAGACGCACGCGCTCCTGGCCGAGCCCGGCGCCCTGGCCCGAGCCGATGCCCGCTTCATCGGCAACGTCGAGGGCCGCGACATCATGACCGACGCTGTCGACGTGGTTGTCACCGACGGGTTCACCGGCAACGTGGCCCTGAAGACGCTGGAGGGGGGCATGCGGGC
Source organism: Acidimicrobiales bacterium (assembly GCA_035649455.1). Lineage (GTDB taxonomy): Bacteria > Actinomycetota > Acidimicrobiia > Acidimicrobiales > VFJN01 > ZC4RG19. Next base: position 795 of record DASRJN010000719.1, on the reverse strand, counting down.
CCTGGTCCGCGGCGTGCTGGGGGCGCTGGGCGAGAGCCCGGTGGCCGACGAGGCGGTGGCGGCGCTGATGCCGCTGTACGCCAGCCTCGACCCGGACAGCACCGGCGGTGCCATGCTGCTCGGGGTGGACGGCGTCTGCATCATCAGCCACGGATCCTCATCGGCCACTGCGGTGGTCAACGCGCTGCGGGTCGCGAGTGAGATGGTCGAGGCTGGAGTGGTCGAGCGACTGCGCTCCGTGGTCGCACCCGCATAAATCCTTCACAAGCGCACAATCAGGCGCCTCGATACACTGCCCGCGTCCTTGCCCGTTACCAGGAGTTGTTCCCGTGCCCGCCGAGACCCACGTCGAGCGCAGTCCCATGGACCGCGAACAGGTGTTCGACCTGATCCGCGACCGCCTCGCCGACATCCTCGAGGTCGAACCGTCGACCATCAGTGAAGGTGACTCCTTCACCGACGACCTCGAGGCCGATTCGCTGGCCCTCATCGAGCTGGCCGAGGCGCTCGAGGAGGAGCTGGGCGAGCGGAGCGTGGGATTCCGCATCGAGGACGAAGACCTCGAGGACATCAAGACCGTGCGCGACGCCGTGGACTACGTCCTCGCCCGGCTTTGAGGGGACGACCATCCCGCTTCCCGTCCCCAGACTCGACGAGCTGGCCGAGCGCCTCGGCGTCACCCTGGACAGCCCCGAAGTCCTTGCTCCCGCCCTGGTGCACCGCTCCTGGTGCGCCGAGAACCCCGGTCACGACTCCAACGAGCGGCTCGAGTTCCTCGGCGACGCGGTGCTGGGC
>DASRJN010000718.1:0-8957 GCA_035649455.1 Acidimicrobiales bacterium | reverse complement strand
ACCGCGGCCACGCCCGCGTCCAGCAGCGGCCGGCGATCCTCCTCGGGGACGATGCCGCCGGCCACGATGGGCGCCTCCACGCCGCCCTCGCGGACCAGGCGCACCACTTCGGGGACCAGCTCCAGGTGCGAGCCCGAGAGGATCGACAGGCCGATGACGTCGACGTCCTCCTCGACCGCCACCGCCGCGATCTGCTCCGGCGTCAGGCGGATGCCCTGGTAGATGACCTCGAGGCCCGCATCGCGGGCGGCCACCGCGATCTGCTCGGCGCCGTTGGAGTGACCGTCGAGGCCGGGCTTGGCCACCAGCAGGCGGGGCGGGCCGCCGGGCAGGGCCTTGACCCGCTCGGCGATGGCCCGCAGGCCATCGGAACCACCGCCGGCGCCCACGGCCGCGTTCACGCCGGTCGGGGCGCGGTACTCCCCGAACACCTCCCGCAGGGTGCCCGCCCACTCGCCCGTCGTCCCGCCCGCGTGGGCCAGGTCGATGGTGGCCGCCATGATGTTCTCGTCGCCCTCGGCGGCCTGGCGCAGCTGGTCCAGCGAGCGCTTGACCGCGTCGCTGTCCCGCTCGGCCCGCCACGCCTGCAGCTCGGCGATGATCTCGGCCTCCAGCGCCGGGTCCACCTTGAGGATGGAGCCCTCGCCCCCCGCCGCGGTCAGCGGTGACGGCTCGGTCTCGGTGAAGCGGTTGACCCCCACCACCGTGAGCTCGCCGTCCTCGATGTGGCGGACCCGCTCGGCGTGGCTGCGCACCAGCCGGCCCTTGAGCTCGTCGATGGCCTCGAAGGCCCCGCCGAGGGCCAGCACGTCGTCCAGCTCGGCCGTGGCCGAGGAGACCAGCTCGGCGGTGCGCGCCTCGACCACCTTGGACCCCTCGAAGATGTCGGGGTACTCCAGCAGGTCCGTCTCGAACGCCAGGACCTGCTGCATGCGCAGCGCCCACTGCTGGTCCCACGGGCGGGGCAGGCCCAGCGCCTCGTTCCACGCCGGGAGCTGGAGGGAGCGGGCACGGGCGTCGCGGGACAGGGTCACGCCCAGCATCTCCAGCACGATGCGCTGCACGTTGTTCTCCGGCTGAGCTTCGGTCAGCCCCAGGCTGTTGACCTGCACGCCGTAGCGGAAGCGCCGGGCCCGCTCGTCGCTCACGCCGTAGCGCTCCAGGCCGATGCGGTCCCACATCTGGGTGAAGGCCCGCATCTTGCAGGTCTCCTCCACGAAGCGGATGCCCGAGTTCACGAAGAAGCTGATGGAGGCGAACACGGCCGGGAAGCGGTCCTCGGCCACCTGGCCCGACTCCCGCACGGCGTCGAGCACCCCGACCGCGGTGGCCAGGCTGTAGGCGATCTCCTGGGTGGGCGTGGCCCCCGCCTCCTGGAGGTGGTACGAGCACACGTTCATCGGGTTCCACTTGGGGATCCACTGGGCGCAGTACGCCACCATGTCCACGATCAACCGGCGCGACGGCAGCGGCGGGAAGATGTAGGTCCCGCGGGACAGGTACTCCTTGACGATGTCGTTCTGGGTGGTGCCCCGCAGCGCCCGGGACTCGACGCCGTGGCGCTCGGCGTTGGCCACGTACAGGCCCAGCAGCCACGCGGCGGTGGCGTTGATGGTCATGGACGTGTTCATCTCGCCCTGGGGGATGCCGTCGAGCAGCTCGGCCATGTGGCCCAGATGCGCCACGGGCACGCCCACCTTGCCGACCTCGCCGCGGGCCAGGGGGTCGTCGGGGTCGTAGCCGGTCTGGGTGGGCAGGTCGAACGCGATCGACAGCCCGGTCTGCCCCTTGGCCAGGTTGGACCGGTAGAGGCGGTTGCTGGCCTTGGCCGTCGAGTGGCCGGAATAGGTCCGCATCAGCCAGGGGCGGTCCGGTTCCGGCAGGTGCGCCTCGCTGCTCATCTCCTCATGGTCCCGCGTGCTACTGGCCGGTCACAACCAGGAGCGGCGGCAGCGGGCGGGCCAGGGCCTCCGCCAGCAGGTCCAGGTACTCCTTGCGGGCCACGTCCACCGCCCCGAGCGAGGCCAGGTGCGGGGTCATCCACTGCACGTCGAGGACGCGGCCCTCGGGGCCGGCGGCGCGCAGCATCTCGACCAGGCCGACCAGCGCGGCCTTGGAGGCGTCGGTGCGGCGGTGGAACATCGACTCGCCCGCGAACAGGCCCCCGATGGCCACCCCGTACAGCCCGCCCGCCAGGTCCCCGTCCTCGTGCCACGCCTCGACCGAGTGGACCCAGCCCATCTCGTGCAGCCGGCGGTAGGCGACGCGGATGTCCGGGCTGATCCAGCCGTGCGCGCGGCTCGGGTTGGCGCACGCCTCGATCACCTCGTCGAAGGCCGTGTCCACCCGGATCTCGAAGCGGCGCAGGCTGCGGCGGAGGCTGCGGGACACCCGCAGACCCTCGAGCGGGAGCACTGCCCGCGGGTCGGGCGACCACCACCCCAGGTGCCGGCCGTGGCCCAGGGGCATGGGGAACAGGCCGCGGCGGTAGGCGGCCAGGATCGTCCCGGGCTCGAGATCGGCGCCCACCCCGACCAGCCCGTCTTCGTCGGCACCGTCCACGGGCGGAAACGCCCACCGCCCGGCGGGGGGTTCGACGGGCACACCCCCAGAGTACGCGCCTCAGATGTCCCCGTCGGTCACGAAGCTGACCGCCTCGGCGCTGGCATCGAGGTCGTGCGACAGGATCCCGAACGCGTCCGGCAGGGCGGTGCGGGCCGACGGCCAGGTGTGCCCGCCGCCCACCAGCGTCTGCAGCACCGCGCGGGTGCCGTCCTCGTCGGACCAGCGCTCCGTCAGGACCTGGGTCCCGTCGCCGGGATCGGGATCGGATCGTTCCGGTGCCGCCTGGGTGGCCTCCGACCCCGCGAACGCAGCCACGGTCTCGGGGGTGGACAGCGTGGGCGTGGAGTGGCCCTGGTCGCGGGTCGGGGCCTCGGCCATGCCGGTGGCGAAGGGCCTGATGGGATCGGCATCGCCGTGCAGCGAGAGCAGCGGGACCCGGCCGGTCGGGCGCACGGCCGGGTCGCGCGGCAGCTGCCCGGCTACCGACACAACGGCCCGCACCGCCTCGGGGCGTTGCGCCGCGTAGCGCAGGGCCATCCCGGCCCCGTTGGAGAACCCGACCAGCCCGACCGGGCCGTCCCCGATCCGAGGATCACTGTGCAGGGCGGCGACCAGGGAGTCGAGGAACACGACGTCCTCGTCTCCGACCGGCCGGGTGTCCGTGGGGAAGGTGTCGTCGCCCCAGCTGCGCTCCAGGCCATCCGGGTAGACGACGGCGTAGCCGGCGGCCGCGGCCGGGACCTCCAGCGCCGTCATGGCCTGCATGTCGGCCCCCGACGAGCCTCGGCCGTGCAGCGCCACGATGAGACCCTGGTCGGGGACGTCGCCCGCGGTGCAGAGCACGTAGGCGCGGCCGGTCACGCTCCCGCCCGCGCACACCGGCGCCGTGGGGGCCGGCGCCGTGGTGGGTTCGAGGGCGGGCCACTGGGGCTCGGCATCGTCCCCGCCACCGCAGGCCATCAGGGCAACTGCGAGGGCGACCAGGGCCAGGGCCCGTCGGGCCGTGCGGGACGAGCGGGATGTCCGAGCCATGCCCGCCACCCCACCATGGCACTCCGATGATGTCCAAGATCGCTATCGACTGACTAGTGATAGCTGAATCGCTATCATTGGGCATCGACCTGGTCCGTCACCTGCGCTACTTCACCGTCGTGGCCGACGAGCTGCACTTCGGCCGGGCCGCCGAGCGGCTGCACATGGCGCAGCCGCCGCTCTCCCAGCGCATCCAGCGGCTGGAGCGGGAGCTGGGGGTGCGGCTGTTCGAGCGCTCGTCCCGCCAGGTGAGCCTGACCCCGGCCGGGCGGGCGCTGGTCGGGCCGGCCCACGAGGTGCTCGCTGCGGTCGACCGGCTGGTGGCGGGCGCGGGCGAGGTGGCCGGCGGGGCCGCCGGGCGCCTGCGGCTGGGGCTGCTTCCCGAGACCGGGGCGACCACCATGGCCGCGGTCGTGCGCCGGGTGGCCCGCTCGTCCCCGGCGGTCGGGCTCGACCTGAGCGGGGCGACCACCAGCGAGGCGTTGCGGGCCCTGGCCGATCGCTCGCTGGACGTCGCCACCGTGCGCCTGCCGGTGGACGAGGCCGGGCTGCGGGTCGGGCCGGTCCTGCACCAACCGTGGGGCGTGGTGCTGCCCGCCGGCTCTCCGCTCGCCCGGCGGCGCCGGGTGACGCTGGCCGACCTGGGCGACTCGCCGCTGGCCCTGTTCCCCCGCGCGACCGCCCCTGGCTTCCACGACGAGCTGGTCGACGCCTGCGCCCGGCGCGGCTGGCAGCCGGCCGCCGTCCACCACCCCGGCGGCACGGCGGCCGCCCTGGCCCTGGCGCTGGCGGGCACCGCGGCCACGCTGCTCGACGCCACCACGGCCCGGCGCGAGCCGGGCGTCGCCTGGCGCCCGCTGGCCGGCGACCCGCTGGTGGCCCGGGTCGCGCTGGTCTGGCCCACGGCCCGCGGGACCGGGGCCGCAGTCGAGGCGGTGGCCGCCGCGGTGGCCGAGGCGCTGGGCCGCGACCACGGCATGACCCCGGCCCCCGACGCCGCCCCCGTCGTTCACGTACGACCCGCGTCCGCGGTGTTGACGTGAGCCCGCCTCCGGAGATCCACCGCGAGATCGGTCGGGTGTTCGACCGGGCCCAGGTGGACGGCTGGCTACACGTTGTCGACATCGACGGCGACGCCGACGTCGATCTCGGCGCCGACACCCCCGTGGCGCTGGCGTCGGTGTTCAAGCTCCCCGTGCTGGTGGCGCTGCACCGGGCCGCCGAAGCGGGCACGCTCGACCTGCACGAGCGGGTCCCGGTCCCGGCCGCGACACGCACCGCCGGGGTCACCGGGCTGGCGGCCCTGTGCGACGACGCCGAGCTGTCGCTGCGGGACCTCGCCCAGCTCATGATCACGGTCAGCGACAACGCCGCGGCCGACGCCGTGGTCGACCGGGTCGGCCTCGACGCCGTGGCGAACACGCTCGACGCGCTCGGCCTCCACCACACCCACGTCGAGCACGCCTGCCGCGACCTGCACGCCGCCCTGGCGGACGACCTGGCCCGCTCCGGGACCACCCTGGCCCGGGCCCTCGGTGACCCGGCGGCGCTCGCGGCCCTGCGCGTACTCGACCCCGCGACCACCAACGGCAGCACCCCGCGGGAGATGACCGTGCTGCTCGGCGCCATCTGGCGGGACGAGGCCGCGGGCCCCGAGGCCTGCGCGGCGATGCGCCGGATGCTCGGCCTCCAGGTCTGGCCCCACCGGCTGGCCAGCGGCTTCCCCGCCGACGACGTGGCGGTGGCGGGCAAGACCGGCACGCTCCCCCCGCTCCGCAGCGAGGTGGGCGTGATCGAGCTCCCCGGCCCCCGCTCCCGCCGCTACGCCGCCGCCGTCTTCACCCGCTCCCGCCGCCGCTCCCTCACCGACCCCGCCGCCGACGCCGCCATAGGCCACGCCGCCCGCCTCGCCGTCGAGCACCTCTCACGCCCGTAGGCCCATGACCCAACCCGCCACCGTTCCCCGCCCCCCGGCCAGGCCACCCGCACGCCCCGAACCTCCGCGGCGCCAGCCGCCGGGCAGGGCGCGCCCACGCCTGGGACCCGCGGCCCACCGTCGTACCCCGCCCCCGGCCAGGCCACCCGCATGCCGCCGAACCTCCGCGGGGCCAGCCGCCGGGCAGGGTGGGCCAACGGCAGGGGCAGGGCCACTGTCCGTTCAGGCCCGTAGGCCGAGGTCCCTGGCGACCTTGCCGCCGACGGCGAGGGTGGAGCGGCGGTTGAGCCAACCGGCGGCCGCGGCTCCGGTGAGCAGGGGGGCCACCGTGGTGAGGTTGCGGGTGTAGCGGTGGCGCAGCGTGTCCCGCAGGTAGCGCCGGCCGGCTCGGCCGAGGACGTCGCCCCGCACCACCGCGGACACCGGAGTGGGCGGGATCGCGCGCCCCGACATCCACGAGACCACCGCGCCCTCCGCCCGGGCCCGGGGGCCGCCGGGGAGCGAGCGGCCGGCGACGTGGTGCAGCTCCGCCACCAGCTTGAGCTCGGTGCCCACCACGAGGGCGGTCTCGGCCGCGAGCTCGAAGGGCACCAGCAGCAGCCCGGCGATCGACAGCTCCTGGGCCGCGATCACGCCGCCGGTGGTGGCGGCGATCCCGGCGGTGACCCGCCCGGCGGCCTGGATCATCGAGGCGGCGAGGTCGTCGCCGGTCAGGCCCTCGTGGTGAGCCGTGAGGGTCTCGGTGTCGCGCACCGGCAGCCGGGGCGCCAGGTCGAGGACGGTCTCGGCCAGCCACCGGCCGCTGAGCACGGCACCGCGGCCGGCCCGGCGGGCCGAGACGACCAGGTCCTCAGGCATGCAACCCCGGCGCGGGCGCTACTTCGACGAGTAGTCGTAGAAGCCCCGGCCCGACTTCCGGCCCAGGTGCCCCGCCACCACCATGCGCCGCAGCAGGGGCACGGCCGCGTAGTTCGGGTCGCGGAACTCCACGTACAGGGCGTCGAGGATGGCGACCGAGGTGTCCAGCCCCACCAAGTCGAGCAGCGCCAGCGGTCCCATCGGGAAGTTGCAGCCGCCCTTCATGGCCGCGTCGATGTCGTCACGCGAGGCGGTGCGGTTCTCCAGCATGCGCACGGCGTTGTTCAGGTAGGGGAACAGCAGGGCGTTCACGATGAAGCCCGCCCGGTCCTCCACCACGACCGGCTCCTTGCCGCACGCCCGGGCGAAGGCGGTGGCCTCGTCGACGGTCTCCGGGCTCGACACCAGCGTGCGCACCACCTCGACCAGGCTCATGGCCGGCGCCGGGTTGAAGAAGTGGATGCCCACGACCTGCTCGGGGCGCTGGGTCTCCATGGCCAGCTCGACCACCGGCAGGGTCGAGGTGTTGGTGGCGAGGATGGCCCCGTCCCGCACCACGCGGTCGAGGTCGACGAAGAGTTGCTTCTTGACGTCGATGTCCTCGACCACCGACTCCAGCACCAGGTCGCAGTCGGCCAGGGCGTCGAGGTCCGCCGTGGCCGACACCCGGTCGCTCACGGCCTCGGCGTCCGCCGACTCCAGGCGGCCCCGCTCCACCTGGCGCGCCAGTGACTTCCCCAACGCGGCCAGCATGGCGTCCGCCGACTCCTGCTTGCGAGACCGCAGCACGACCGTGACCCCAGCCTTCGCCGCCACCTCCGCCACGCCGGAGCCCATGATCCCCGACCCCACAATGCCCAGCCGTTCGATGCGCATCGCAGGAGGCTACTGACGGTAACCCTGGCCGGCCAAAGCGCGTGTGACGCACGGCGGCACAACCGCTCGCTACCGTGCGCCCATGGTTGGACCCCAGGCAGGCCCCCTCGCACTGGTGGGCGGCGGCGAGTGGAGCGACGGCTGCGACTTCGACGCGGAGCTGCTCGAGGCGAGCGGGGGCCGCGAGGTGGTGGTGCTGCCCACGGCGGCCGCCTACGAGCACCCCGACCACGCCGCCGAGCGGGCCACCCGCTGGTTCGACAAGCTCGGCGCCACCGTCCGCGTCGTGGCCGCCATGGACCGCGGCGGAGCGCGCGACGAGGCCAACGTGGCCGCGGTGCACGACTCGCGCTTCGTCTACCTGGCCGACGGCTCGCCCATGCACCTGCGCTCGGTGCTCATGCACAGCCCGCTGTGGGACGCGCTGGTCGCGGCCTGGCAGGGCGGCGCCGTACTCGCCGGCTCGGGAGCCGGGGCCATGGTGCTGTGCGATCCCGCGGTCGACCCTCGCGGCGGAGCGTTCACGCTCGGCCTGGGGCTGCTGGCGCAGGTCGCCATGGTCCCGCGGGCCGACACCTGGTCGGAGGACAAGCTCCACCGCACGCTGCAGCTCACCCCGGCCGGGGTGGCGCTGGCCGAGGTGGACGAGCGCACCGCGTTGATCCGCGACCCCGACGGCACGTGGCGGGCCGCCGGCGTCGGCTCGGTGAGCGTGTGGCGCGACGGCCACCAGGCGGATCTGGCGGCGCTGCCTAGCTACTTGCCCGTGAAGTAGTCAGACGGGCCTCGAGCACGCGGCCCTCATCTCGCGAACGCGATCGGGCAAGTGGCGCGCGAGCCACCTGGAGACCGCCCCGCTTCGTGAGGCAGCCGACTGGATCGAGCGCTTCAGGCGCTTCTGGGACTCGTCCCTCGACCGCCTCGACGCCCACATCGCAGCGGTCCAGGCCGCCGGGCGCACCGACAAGAAGGAGCCTTGATGGACACCGAATCGCCACAGCTCGCCGTCTCGCGCGTGATAGACGCACCCCTAGCGCTGGTCTTCCGGGCCTTCACCGATCCGGACCACCTCGCGACGTGGTGGGCCCGAGCGGCAACTCGGTGCCACGGGACGAGATCGCCTTCGACGTGCGCCCCGGTGGCTTCCAACGCTGGACCGAGGTCGCCGCCGCCGAGCCCGACCTCCGCGTCCACGTCTACGTAGCGCCGTGGCCAAGCTCGTCTACCTCACCAACGCGTCCCTCGACGGCTACATCGAGGACGAACACGGCGCAGCGTCTGCTGAGGCAAGTAGCTAGCCGCGCGGCGGTTAAGGCGCGGGCTGGATGTCGACGATGTCGACGTCGAAGCCGAGCGGCGAGTTCGGGGGGATGGTGTCCCCGGCACCGGCCGCGCCGTAGCCGTTGTCGGCGCCGATCACGAGGTGCCGGCGCTCGCCGATCTTGGCCCCCACGAGGCCGTTGTCCCAGCCGGGGATGACCTTGCCCACGCCCAGCTGGAAGGTGAAGGGCTGAGGCCCGTCCCACGACTGGTCGAACACGGTGCCGTCGGGGAGGTAGCCGATGTAGTGCACGGTGAGGATCTGGTCCGCCTCGGCGCCGTCGCCCTCGCCCTCGATCAGCGTGGTCGTCTCCAGCGCGTCGGCCGCCGTGTCCGCGGGCGGCGGCGTCGGGGTCGGCGCGCCCCGGCC
>DASRJN010000717.1:0-4963 GCA_035649455.1 Acidimicrobiales bacterium | reverse complement strand
GGCCGCCTTCGAGCCCCGGGCCATCGACACCGGCGACGACGATCAGCCCGCCGACTTCGACGAGCGCTCCAGCACGCTGCTGGTCGACCGCCGGGTGGACACGTCCGACGGCTACTCCTACGACGTCGACTCGGCCGTCCCGCACTGGACGGCCGAGGAGCTCCAGGCGGCGTCACCCGAGATCCCGGAGGAGATCGCCGACGTCTTCCGCCAGCTGCCGGACAACTTCCCCGAACGGGTCACCCAGGAGGCGCAGAGGGTCACCGCCGACGGCGACACGGTGTACGAGAAGGCCCTGCTGCTGCAGAGCTACTTCCGCGACCCGAGCCGTTTCACCTACGACCTCAACGTCGGCCAGGGCCACAGCAACCGGGCACTGGAGGCCTTCCTCTTCAATGGCGGCCGGGGCTACTGCGAGCAGTTCGCGGGCGCCTTCGCCGCGATGGCCCGCGCGGTCGACATCCCGGCGCGGGTGGCCGTCGGGTTCACCCCGGGCATCCGGGACGACAACGACCCCACCCTCTACCGGGTGCGCGGCATCCACGCCCACGCCTGGCCCGAGGTCTACCTGGGACAGTACGGCTGGGTGCCGTTCGAGCCGACTCCGACCCGCGGCCCGCCGGGGGCCTCGGACTTCCTCGGCGTCCCCGAGCGCCAGGAGACCGCGGATGGCGCGGCCACCACCAACGAGCTGAACGACCCCAACGCGGACCTCGGGATCGAGGGTGGCCCCGACGTTCAGACCGGTGACGTCCCCGGGCTGGAGCTCGGCGGCGGCGCCGAGGGTGGGGACACCACGGCCAAGGATGACGGCATCCTCCCCGGCCCGGTGAGGACCGCGCTGCAGATGCTGGGCTTCGCCGTGCTGGCCTACCTGGTGCTGGTGCCGCTCGCGCTGCTCGTCCAGCGGGCCGCCCGCCGGCGGCGGGCCTCGGCCCCCGCAGACCGGGTGCAGCTCGCCTGGCGGCTCGCCACCGAGCACGCCAGCGACGCGGGCGTCAGCCTGCCCCCGTACCTCACGCTGGCGGAGACGGCCGAGCGGCTGGCGACCGCCATGCCCACGACCGCCGACGCGGCCCGCGGCATCGCCCACACCATGGAACGCATCGCCTACGCGGAGCAGGCTCCCACCGAGGAGGAGGTGGCCGGCGCGGAGGAGGGCTCGGCCGCGGTGACCGCCGAGGCGCAGCGCCGCCAGCCGTGGACCACCCGGCTGGTCGCCCACTTCGACATCCGGCGGGTGCGCCGGATCCGCCCCAGCCGCCTGGTCGCCAGCCACGGCCCGCCCTGAGGCTCACCGCTTCACGGCCGTGCCGGGCGTGCGCGTCCGCCGGTCAAGCCGAACCCGCGCGGCTATTCGTCGTCTTCGGGCTCGTCGCGCTTGAAGCGTTCGCGCATGCGGCGACCCGCGCCGCCCAGGGCGTCTCGCAGGCCGTTGGCCCGGACCGTGCGAGTCAGCTGGTCGAGCCCGGCCCGGCCGAGCTTTCTCAGGTTGCGCTCGAACACCAGCGCGCACGCCAGCATGAGCAGGAACCCGGCGAACGACAGCAGGTACGACGTCGAGAGGCTGGCTATGAGGAACACGGCGCCGACCAGGAAACCCACCACCGACCACTTCATCCGGCGGACGGTGTGTCGGTAGAGCGTGGTCTCGCTGACTTCGCGCGCGAAGGACGGATCGTCCTCGTAGAACCGCTGGGCAATTTCCTGGAGGATGCGTTCCTCGTCCTCGGAAAGCGGCACCTCAGACCCCTTGACCGAACACCCTTGACCGAACACCCCTTGTCGCCCGGCTGACCGTACCGGTGCGATCAAGTGTTCCACAGGCTTTGACGAACGACAACGCGTGATTGCGCGAGAAATCGTCAATCTGTCGTCACCCGGGCTGCGCCGGACCGTCATCTGGCCCCCACTGGCCGTCACCACGGCGCTTTACGCGCAGTCCATCCCGCCCGACGGCGGCCGCGGGACCGATGGCACCGGTGCCGTAGCGCTCCCGGATGGCGTCGATCGCCCCGCTGGCCTCGTGCCATGCCGGGGCCCCGGCGTCGTCGAAGCTGAGCTGGCGGCCGGCGCCCTCGAGCAGCCCCGACACGGTCACGCCCAGCAGCCGCACGCCGGGCGACGGGTCCAGGCCGGCCAGCAGCGCCTGCGCATGGCGGGTCACCGCCGGGCCCTCGTCGATCGGGGCCGCGAGGGTGGTCGAGCGGGTCACCGTGCGGAAGTCACCGAAGCGCACCTTGACGGTGACGGTGCGGGCCACGAGGCCCTGCCGCCGCAGCCGCCAGGCCACGGCGTCGGCCATGCGGGCGGCCTCGCGGGCGAGGGTGTCGGGCTCGTGGTGGTCGTGGGCGAAGGTCTCCTCGTGCCCTATGGACTTCAGCTTCTGATCGGGCTCGACCGGCCGCGGGTCGACGCCCCGGGCCAGCAGGCCCAGCTGGCGGCCGTTCGCCGTGCCCAGCGCACCCACCAGCGCCGCCTCGGGCAGGTCGGCGATGTCCCCCACCGTGCGGACCCCCAGGCGCTCCAGCTTGCCGAGGGTCGCCGGCCCCACCCCCCACAGCGCGCGGGCCGGCAGGGGCCGCAGGAAGCCCTGCTCGTCTCCGGGCGCCACCACCCGGACGCCGGCGCCGGGGAGCGGCCCGGTGGGTGACGCCCGCGGCTTGGCCGCCTCCGAGGCGAGCTTGGCCACCAGCTTGGTGGCGGCCACGCCGACGGAGCAGGTCAGGCCCTCCCGGCCCTCGACCTCGGACCGGATGGCCCTGCCGATCTCGGCGCCTTCGCCGAACAGCCGCCGGGCCCCGGTCACGTCCAGGAACGCCTCGTCCAGGCTCAGCGGCTCGACCAGCGGCGTGTAGGCGCGGAAGATGTCCATCACCCGGCCGCTGACCTCGCCGTAGTGGTCGTGGTCGCCCGGTAGGAACACGGCCTGGGGGCAGAGGCGGCGGGCCTGGGTGCTGGGCATGGCCGAGAACACGCCGTAGGCGCGGGCCTCGTAGCTGGCCGCGGCCACCACGCCCCGCATGCCGGTGCCGCCCACCACCACCGGCCGGCCCCGCAGCTCGGGCCGGCGCAGCAGCTCCACGGACACGAAGAAGGCATCCATGTCCACGTGCAGGATGGTGCGGTCGTCACTCATCGGCGCACCGCTCACGCCTCACCGCCGGGTCACGACCGCCCGCGCCGGATCGTCGCCGTCGATCACGTAGCAGAAGCGCCGAGGCTGCTCCCAGCGCTCGGCCAGCCAGGCGTCCAGCGGCTCTCGGACCCAGGGGCGGCAGGTGGCCAGGTGCTGGCCGCAGGCTCCGAGATCGACGAACTCGGCGTCCACGACGATGCCGTCGGGATCGTCCACCCGCACCTCGCCGCTGAAGTCGACGGCCATGTGGGCCTCGACCCGCAGGTGCCAGCCCAGGCCGGGGGCCTCCACCTCGACCTCGTACACCGGGCCCTGCCAGGCCGACACCACCACGCCCGTCTCCTCCTCGACCTCGCGGGTGAGCCCGGCCAGGAGCGTCTCGCCCTCGTCGATCACCCCGCCCGGGGGGCTCCAGTCGTGATCGCCGTTGCGGCGCCGGTTGCGGACGAGCAGCAGGCCGCCGTCCGTCAGGATCAGGCCTCCTCCCACCAGCCACTGTCGCATGCCGCACAGTGTGGCACCGTGGGCCGATGGATCCCCCCACGTTGCACGCCAACGCCCGGGCCGTAGTGGACGCCGCCGCCGGCCTGGGGCTGGCCGTCGAGGTGCGCGAGTTCCCCGAGGGCACCCGCACGGCCGAGGACGCGGCCCGCGCCGTCGGCGTGGACGTGGGCCAGATCGTGAAGTCGCTCGTGTTCGCGGTGGGCGACGAGGTGGTCGTGGCTCTGGTGAGCGGGCCCAACCGCCTCGACGAGCGGCGCCTGGCCGAGGCCGCGGGCGACGGCTCGGCGCCGGTGACCCGGCCCGACGCCGCCGGGGTGCGGGCCGCCACCGGTTATCCCATCGGCGGGGTCCCGCCCTTCGGGCACCCGCGCCGGCTGGCCACGTTCGTGGACGAGGACCTGCTGGGTTACGACGAGCTGTGGGCCGCGGCGGGCACCCCGCGCCATGTCTTCCCCATCGCCCCCGCCGACCTCGTCCGGGCCACCGGCGGCCGGGTGGCCCCGCTGCGGGTGGCCGCCCGGTAGAAAGGGCCCATGCCCGACGACTACGCGCCCAGCGCCCTGCCTTCGCAGGGGGCCCGGGTGCTCGCCTTCGCGTCCATCCTCCTGGGAGGGCTGTGCGGCGGGCTCATCGGCTGGGCGCTGGTCGACATCCAGTGCAGCGGCGATTGCGGCGTCGTGGCCGGCATCGCCGGGCTGATCGGTGCGGTGCTGGGCGCGGCGGGCGTGGCCGTGGTGGCCGTGCTGGCGCTGCGCGCCATGGGCGAGTGGCGCACCATCCAGCACCGCCAGCCGGGCAAGCCCGAGCCCGGCGCGGGCCCGGGCACCAGCGCCGGGCCGAACGGCGCCGAGCCCTAGGGCCTAGACGAAGCGCAGGCGCCGGAAGCTCTCGGCGTGGTCGACGCCGGCCTGCGCGCCGGTCTCCGCCAGGCGGGCCCGGAGCAAGCCGGCCACGTGGGTGGGATCGCTGCCCACCCGGCTCTCGTGGCACCCCACCGCGGCCACCTTGGCCTCCACCGCGTCGGAAACGTCGACCCACGCGTCGGCCTGAAACGTGCCCGACAGCAGCATGGCCTGCACCTGGTGGGGCGGACCCGCCTCGGGGAAGTACAGCGGGCTGGACGCGGCGGGGGCGACCGCGTCGACCACCGCCCAGCCCACCTCACGGTGGTCGCGGTGCTTGACGTAGCTGTCGCCGAAGAACACCGCGGTCGGGTCGGGGCACACCACGATGTCGGGCCGATGCCGGCGCACCAGGCCTACCAGCCGGCCCCGCAGCGCCAGGTCGTTGGTGACCTCGCCGTCGGGCAGCCCCAACATG
>DASRJN010000716.1:0-7051 GCA_035649455.1 Acidimicrobiales bacterium | reverse complement strand
ACGCCCGCGTGGTAGCCGACGCCCACGGCTCGGCCGAGCTCCGCTTCATCCTCGGCGCCGGCCACGCCCTCCGCCACGACCCCCGCGCCGTGGCGGTGCTGCTGGGCTGGCTCGACCGCCAGCGTCACGCCCTCCGCCGCTAGCGAGCGCTAGCCAGGGGGGTCGGACTTGGCCTTGTTCTGGGCCTTCATCATCTTCTTCCAGGCACGGACCCTGGCCAGGCTCTCGGCCGAGTCGATGTCGGCGACCGAGCGCGGTTGGTCGTCGGAGAAGGGGGCCGTGGCTTCCTCCCAGCCTGGGGGGCGGACGCCGAAGCGCTTGGCCAGGAGAGCGGCGAAGATGCGGGCCTTCTCGCCGCCGAAGCCGGGGAGGGCCTTGAGCCGGCCGAGCAGCTCGGCGCCGGTGTCGACGTTCGCCCAGACCTGGGCGGCGTCGCCGCGGTAGTCGTCGACCAGCATCTGGCACAGGGCCTGGGTCCGCTTGCCCATCGCTCCCGGGAAGCGGTGGAGCGCGGGCGGGCCGCGGAACACGGCTTCCAGGCGGTCGGGGTCGAGGGTGGCGATCTCGGCCGCGTCCAGGCGGCCGTCCAGGCGCTCGCGCAGGCGCAGGGGAGCGCCGAAGGCCCACTCCATGGGCACCTGCTGGTCCAGCAGCATGCCGATCATGAGGGCGAGGGGCTCCTCGGTGAGCAGCTGGTCGGCCTCGGGGTTGCCGGTCACGGGCACCACGGAAGTCATGCCCGCACGGTACCGGCCGCGGCTGCGGGGCCGGGCCGGCGGGTACTCAGGGCCGCATGGGGACGGGACGCTTCCTCCGCCGCGGGGCTCTGCGGGCCGGCTTGGCGGCGGCCGCCGCCCGCCCGCTCGGCCCGACCGCGTCGGTCGCGGCCGGGGTGACCGGCGCGGCCCAGGAGCACCCGGCGCTGGCCGCGGGCCTGGCGGTCCCGGGGTTGGCGTGGCTCGCCCGCCGCCGGCCCGGCCCTCGGCGGGCCGCCGCCCAGGTGGGGGCAGGCGTGGCCATGGGGCTGGTCACCCGGCTGGTCTGGCCGGTGGCGCCGAAGGAGCCGGCGACCGTGGCCCCACCGCGACGTTGGTCGGCTCGGGCCCCGTCGCCGGAAGGGGAGGGGATCGGCATCGTGGTCAACCCGTCGGCGGGTTCGGGGGCGCTGGGCTCCGACGACCCGGCCACGCAGCTGCGCGAAGGTCTGCCCGGGGCCGGCGTGATCGAGCTGGACGACCCCGCGGACCTGGCCGACGAGCTCGAGCGGCTGGCCAAGGGCGGGTGCGTGGCCCTGGGGGTGGCCGGGGGCGACGGGTCCATCAACACCGCGGCCGCGGTGGCGCTGCGTCACGACCTGCCGCTCCTGGTCGTGCCCGCGGGCACGCTCAACCACCTCGCCCGCGACCTCGGCGTGGAGACGGTGGACGACGCCGTGGAGGCGGTCCGCGACGGCACCGCGGCCGAGATCGACGTCGGCTGGATCGCGGGCCGGCCGTTCCTCAACACCGCCAGCCTCGGCGGTTACGTCGAGCTGGTCGACGCCCGCGAGGAGTTGGAGTCCCGCATCGGGAAGTGGCCGGCCCTGGCCGTGGCCCTGGCGCGGGTGCTGCGCCACGGCACGCCGGTGGACGTCGCGCTGGACGGCGACCCGCGGCGGCTGTGGATCGTGTTCGTGGGCAACTGCCGCTACCTGCCCGAGGGCATGGCGCCCACCTGGCGCGAGCAGCTCGACGACGGCCGGCTCGACGTGCGGGTGGTGGACGCCTCGCAGCCGTTCGGCCGCATCCGCCTCGTGCTGGCCGCGCTCACCGGCACGCTGCGCCGCAGCCGGGTGTTCGAGACCTGGCAGGCCACGACCGTCCACGTCCGCTCGGCCGACGGCCCGCTGCGGCTGGCCCGCGACGGCGAGACGTTCGACGGCGACGACGAGTTCGAGATCACCAAGAACGGCAGCCGCCTCGTGGTCTTCACCCTGCGCCGGTAATTCGCTTGCGGAGCGGTCCTGGGCCCGGCTGACATTCGCCGCCAGCTTCGAGACCGGAAGGGAGGGGTTGTGGCACGCACGCAAGTCACGGTTCGCACGGCGTCGCTCGTCCGCCGTCCCCGCCCGGTCGCCCAGGCCTCCGCCTGAGGGCCCCGCGGCTGACGCCTGCCGGACGCGCGGCGCTCGCAGCGTCCGTACTGGTGCCACCTCGGAGGTCTTCCCTTGACGCGCGACCAGCGCAGCCGGCAGCGGCGACGCCCGCCGGAGTCCTTCCGCTGCCGCCATTGCCGCCTGGACGTGCCCACGGCGGCTCCCGGCACGGCCCATCGCAACCACTGCCCCCACTGCCTGTGGAGCCGTCACGTGGACGACTCCCCGGGCGACCGCGCCATGGCGGAGCTGTGCGGCTCGGGGATGGAGCCCATCGCCATCAGCGTGCGCAGCGGCGGTGAGTGGTGCCTGATCCACCGCTGCACCGGCTGCGGCACCGTCCACCTCAACCGCATCGCAGGCGACGACAGCCCGCTGCTGCTGGTGCGCATCGCGGTGGGGCCACTGGCCCAACCCCCGTTCCCCCTCGACCTGCTGGCGCAGATCTAGGGGGACGGGCTGGTGTTTCCCGCTCTTGCTGCTGAAGCAGCGGGCCGCTCGGCCCCGGCGACGGGTACGCCGCCTCAGGTCCCGCTCGACCTGCTCTCGCAGATCTAGTGCTATTCGCCGGCGTAGGTGCCGAAGCTCCAGAGGTTTCCCTCCAGGTCCCGGACGGTGAAGCCGCGGGCGCCATAGCTCTCGTCTGCGGGGGCGCGGACGACCTCGGCCCCGGCCGCGGTGGCCTGCGCGAACAAGGCGTCGGGTTCGTCGCACACCACGTAGACGGCGTCGTTGCCGGGCTTGCGCTGCCCGAACGCCGAGTCGTCCTTGCCCGCCGTGCCGAGCATGAACCCGCCGCCGCCCGGCCACTGCATCTCGGCGTGCTCGATGACCTGCGGGTCGTCGTCCCGTGCGTAGGCGACCACGCGCTTCAGGCCGAAGGCCCTGGTCAGGAAGGCCATAGCCTCGGGGGCGTTGCGGTAGCTGAGGATCGGCCAGACCCCGATCCGGGTGGTGACATCAGTGGTGTCGGTCATGCCCCCAGCGTCACCCGGGCGCCCCCGGATCGTCTTGGAAAGATGGAAGCTCCTCGGCGAGAAGCTGGGACGGGCTGCAGCCGGCCAGCTCGAGGAAGTCGCGGTCCAGGTGCGACTGGTCGAAGTAGCCGCAGGAGGCCGCGACCTGGGCGATGGTCGTGAACGACGGCGTGTGCCGCAACATCGACGTGGCCCGGTCGAACCGCAGCACGCGGGCCGCGAGCTTGGGGCCGAGCCCGAACTCCTCACCGAAGCGGCGGGCCAGGTGCTGGCGGCTCCATCCGAGCTCGTTGGCCAGATCGCCGACCGCGGTGCTCCCGCCCGATCGCACGAGCGTGTGCCACGCCTGGCGAAGCTCCGGCGCTACGCGGTCGGCAGCGCCGGCGTTCGCCCAGCGCATCAGCATCTCGTCGCACACCGCGAAGCGGCCGGGCCAGTCCGGCACCCCCTGCAGGCGCTCCCACAGCTCGCCGCCCGGCCGGCCGACGACGTCCGAGCACTCGACGCTGGCGTCCCACAGCACGCGGGACGGCATGCCGAACAGCATGCGGGCGCCGAGCGGGCTGACATCGACCTGGACGCCCTCCTGGTGGGCGCCGTAGCCGATGGTGGCCGACCGACCCTGCAGGCCGCTCACCACGCAGCGGTAGCTGGCCGGGGACTGGGACGGGTCGGCCTGGGCGATGACGTCGATGGTGGGACCGATGCTGACGATGAAGGTCAGGTACCGGGACGGCAGCCCGCGGTGCACGCCGGGGGCGAACCCGGTCAGCCGGTAACCGACGTAGCGCTCGATGAACGCCCGCAACGGCGGCGCCGGCGGCGCCGTCACATACTGGCTGTCGAGCTCCACCGGCCCGGCCTCGCTAGAAGTCGGCCACCCGGGGGTCGGGACGGTCGCTGTCGATCCCGTAGTGGGCGATCGCCTCGGCGACCGTCTCGGCCTTGACCTCGCCCTGCTGGGCCAGGCCCCACAGCGTGGCCACGACGACATGCGGCATGTCGACCTCGAAGAACTCCCGCAGGCGCTCCCGGGTGTCGGAGCGGCCGAAGCCGTCGGTGCCCAGGGGCACGAACGGCTGGCGCACCCAGCGGGCGACCTGGTCGGGGACCGCCTTCATGAAGTCGGTGACGGCAACCACCGGTCCGCCGTCGGGGCCCAGCAGGCGGCTGACCAGCGGGGTGCGAGGCGCCTCGGCGGGGTGCAGGCGGTTCCAGCGCTCGGTGGACAGCGCTTCCTCCCGCAGCCGCTTGTAGCTGGTGGCCGACCACAGCTCGGCGCCCACGTCCCAGCGCTCGGCCAGCTCGGCCTGGGCCGCTCGGGCCGCGCCCTGAGCGGTGCCGGAGAACAGGATCGTCGCCCGGTGCGACGGTCCCTCCGGTGCCTCGGCCCAGCGATAGAGGCCGTCGAGGATGCCCTGCTCGGCGCCCTCGGGCAGCGGGGGCATCAGGTAGTTCTCGTTGTAGAGCGTCAGGTAGTAGATGACGTCGCGCTCGTCGGCCAGCATCTCCTTGATGCCCTGGCGGATGATGACCGCCATCTCGTAGGCGAACGCCGGGTCCCACGCCTCGACCGTCGGCACCGTCGACGCCAGCACGTGGCTGTGGCCGTCCTGGTGCTGCAGGCCCTCGCCCAGCAGCGTGGTGCGCCCGGCCGTGGCGCCCAGCAGGAAGCCCCGGGCCCGGGAGTCCGAGGCCGACCAGATGAGGTCGCCCACGCGCTGGAAGCCGAACATCGAGTAGAAGGTGAAGAACGGCAGCATGGGCACGCCGCGGTGGGCGTAGCTGGTGGCGGCGGCGATGAACGAGGACGTCGAGCCGGCCTCGGTGATGCCCTCCTCCAGCACCTGGCCGTCCTGGGCCTCGCTGTAGGACAGCAGCAGCTGGGCGTCGACCGGCTCGTAGGCCTGGCCGTGGGCCGCGTAGATCTTGAACTCCTTGAACAGGGCGTCCATGCCGAAGGTGCGGGCCTCGTCGGGGATGATCGGCACCACCCGCCGCCCCACGTTGGGGTCGCGGCACAGGTTCCGCAGCAGCCGGGTGAAGGCCATCGTGGTCGAGACCTCCTGCTTGCCCGACCCGGCCAGCACCTCGTCGAACGGCTTGTCCTCGGGCAGGCCGAGGGCGCGCTTGGTGCGCACCACCCGCGAGGGCAGCGGCCCGTCCAGCGCCTTGCGCCGGCCCAGCATGTACTCCTGCTCGACCGAGCCGTCCTCGAAGTGGATGTAGGGCGGCTCCTTGTCGTCGGCCAGCGCGTCCTCGGGGATGACGTCCTGCAGGTACAGCCGCTCCCGCAACACCCGGAGCTGGTCCACGGTCATCTTCTTGATCTGGTGGGTAGCGTTGCGGCCCTCGACGTCGGGACCGAGGGTCCAGCCCTTGATGGTCTTGGCCAGGATGACCGTCGGCGCGCCGTGCTGCTCGGTGGCGGCCTTGTAGGCCGCGTAGAGCTTGCGGTTGTCGTGGCCACCGCGGGGCAGGTTGCGGATCTCGTCGTCGGACAGGTGCTCGACCATCTTCCGCAGCCGGGGGTCGGGGCCGAAGAAGTGCTCGCGGGCATAGGCGCCCGACTCGACCGCGTACCGCTGGAACTCGCCGTCGACGGTGGTGTTCATCTTGTTGAGCAGCACGCCGTCGCGGTCCTGGGCCAGCAGCTCGTCCCAGCGGGAGCCCCACACCACCTTGATGACGTTCCAGCCCGCCCCGCGGAACACGGCCTCCAGCTCCTGGATGACCTTGCCGTTGCCCCGCACCGGGCCGTCGAGGCGCTGCAGGTTGCAGTTGATGACCCAGATCAGGTTGTCGAGCTGCTCGCGGGCGGGCAGCGTGAGCGCGCCCAGGGTCTCGGGCTCGTCCACCTCACCGTCGCCGATGAAGCACCACACCCGCGATCCGCTGGTGTCGTCGATGCGCCGGTTGTGCAGGTAGCGCAGGAAGCGGGCGTGGTAAATCGAGTTGAGCGCACCCAGCCCCATAGACACCGTGGGGTATTCCCAGAACGCCGGCATGAGCCGGGGGTGGGGGTAGCTGGACAGCCCGCCGCCGACCTCCTGGCGGAACTGGTCGAGGTCGTGCTCGGTGAGGCGACCCTCCAGGAAGGCGCGGGCGTAGATGCCCGGCGCGGCGTGCCCCTGGATGTAGACGGCGTCGCCGGCCAGGCCGTCTTCCTTGCCCTGGAAGAACCAGTTGAAGCCGACGTCGTAGAGGGCGGCCGAGGAAGCGAAGGTCGACAGGTGGCCGCCGATTCCCTCGGCGTGCTTGTTGGCCTTGATCACCATGACCGCGGCGTTCCAGCGGATGTACGCCCGGATGCGGCGCTCCATCTCGTAGTCGCCCGGGAACCACGGTTCCTCCTCGGGCGGGATGGTGTTCACATACGGCGTAGACACCGTGGCCGGATGCCCTACCTGCAGCTCGCGGGCGCGCTCGATGAGCTTGGACATCAGGAACCGGGCTCGGGGCGTCCCGTGCGCATCGACGATGGCGTCGAGCGAGTCGAGCCACTCCTGGGTCTCGGTGGGGTCGGTGTCGGGCAGCTGGTGCACGAACCCGTCGATGATCATGACCCCATGGTGGCACCTGATCTGGTGAAACAGAACGTTGCACCCATGAACTGCGTCTCCCGCTCCTGCTGCCGAGCAGCGGGCCGCTCGGGCCACGGCTGCGCACGGCGCATCCTCTAGATTCAGATCCCTGTGTCGAACGTCGTGTACACCGATGGAGCGTGCTTGGGGAACCCCGGGCCGGGCGGCTGGGCCTGGGCCGAGCCCGATGGTCGCTACGCCAGCGGGAACGAGGCCCACAGCACCAACCAGCGGATGGAGATCAACGCCGTGCTGGAGGCCGTCCGGGCCCATCCCTCCGGTCACCTGCACATCGTCAGCGACTCCACCTACGTCGTGAACTGCTTCCGGGACCGCTGGTGGGAGGGCTGGCTGCG
>DASRJN010000715.1:0-9169 GCA_035649455.1 Acidimicrobiales bacterium | reverse complement strand
ACCCGGTCGTGGGCGACGGCAGCGGCCTGCTGTCCCGCCTCCGCCAGCTCCAGGCCGAGGGCTACACCATCGTCGTGGGCGCCGATGGGCAGGGGTCGGCGCAGCGGCTGCGCGACCTGCTGGCGTCCGAGGGCGTGTCGGCAGACGTGTCGGTGGCACCGCTGGAGCGGGGCGCGGTGCTGCGCTCCATCAAGCTCGCGGTGCTGGCCGAGTCCGACCTGACCGGCCGCCGCCGGGCGCATCGGCGGGCCCGGCCCCGGCGCCGCGACGCCGAGAGCTTCTTCGACGACCTCAAGGTGGGCGACTACGTCGTCCACCACCAGCACGGCGTGGCCCGCTACGGCGGCATGGTCAAGCGCGCCATCGGCGGTGTCGACCGCGACTACCTCCTCCTCGAGTACAAGGGCGACGACCGCCTCTACGTCCCGTCAGACCAGATCGACGCGGTGCGGCACTACACGGGCGGCGAGAGCCCGACGCTCAACCGGCTGGGCGGCGACGGCTGGCAGCGCACCAAGGCCAAGGTGCGGGCGGCGGTGGCCGAGATCGCCCAGGAGCTGGTGGTGCTCTACCAGAAGCGGCTGCAGGAGGGCGGCACCGCCTTCAGCCCCGACACGCCGTGGCAGCGCGAGTTCGAAGACGCCTTCCCGTACCAGGAGACGCCCGACCAGGCGAAGGCCATCGCCGACGTCAAGGCGGACATGGAGGAGGCCCGGCCCATGGACCGCCTGGTGTGCGGCGACGTGGGCTTCGGCAAGACCGAGGTGGCCATCCGGGCGGCGTTCAAGGCCGTGCAGGACGGCAAGCAGGTGGCCGTGCTGGTGCCCACCACGCTGCTGGCCCAGCAGCACTTCCAGACCTTCAGCGAGCGGTTCGCGGGCTACCCGGTGCGGGTCGAGGTGCTGTCCCGGTTTCTGACCCCCGCCCAGGCCCGCAAGGTGGCCAGGGATATCGAGGCCGGCGCGGTCGACATCGTGATCGGCACCCACCGGCTGCTGTCCGGCGACGTCACCTTCAAGGACCTGGGCCTGCTGGTGGTGGACGAGGAGCAGCGGTTCGGCGTCAGCCACAAGGAGCAGATCAAGAAGTTCCGCACCGGCGTCGACGTGCTGACCCTCACCGCCACGCCCATCCCCCGCACCCTGGAGATGAGCCTGACCGGCATCCGTGACCTCACGCTGCTCAACACCCCGCCGGCCGAGCGCCAGCCCATCCTCACCTACGTGGGCGAGCAGGACGAGCGGGCGGTGGCCGAGGCCATCCGCCGTGAGCTGCTGCGGGAGGGTCAGGTCTTCTACGTCCACAACCGGGTGCAGGACATCGACTACGTGACGGCCCAACTGCGGGACCTGGTGCCCGAGGCCCGGATCGCGATCGCCCACGGCCAGATGGACGAAGGCTCGCTGGAGCGGGTCGTGCTCGACTTCTGGGAGGGGGAGTACGACGTCCTGGTGTGCACCACGATCATCGAGTCCGGCATCGACATGCCCACGGTGAACACCCTGGTGGTCGATCGGGCCGATCTGCTGGGCCTGGGCCAGCTGCACCAGATCCGCGGCCGCGTCGGGCGGTCGGGCCAGCGGGCCTACGCCTACCTGTTCCACCCCCGGGACCGGTCGCTCACCGAGGAGGCCTACGAGCGCCTCAAGACCATCGGTGAGGCCACCGAGCTGGGCTCGGGCTTCAAGATCGCCATGCGGGACCTGGAGATCCGGGGCGCGGGCAACCTGCTGGGCACCGGCCAGTCCGGCCACGTGGCCGCGGTCGGCTACGACCTGTACTGCCAGATGGTCAGCGAAGTGGTGGCCGAGCTGAAGGGCGAGGAGGTGCACGAGCCGGCCGAGATCAAGCTCGACCTGCCACTCGACGCCAACCTGCCCAAGACCTACGTGCCCAAGGAGGAGCTGCGGCTGGAGGCCTACCGGCGCCTGGCCGCGGTCACCACCGAGGCCGAGGTCGAGGACATCCGGGCCGAGTGGCAGGACCGCTACGGCCCGATCCCCGACGAGGCCGCGGCCCTGCTGGACGTGGCCCGCCTCCGCGCCGAAGCAGCCCGCCTCGACATCCGCGAGCTCAACGTGGTCAAGGTCACCGGCATCGGCGCCGCGGTCTGGACCGCCCGCATGAGCCCGGTCAAGCTCAAGGTCTCCGAAGAGGTCCGCCTCAAGCGCCTGGTCCCGCGAGGCCTCTACAAGGCCGACATGGGCCAGCTCGTCATCCCGGTCAAGGGCGGCCGAGGCGTCGCCACCGAGCTGGTCGACATCCTCTCCTCCCTCTTCCCCGCCAAACAGGCGGCCTGACGCACGGGCGTCGCCTCGGGGCGTAGGCCAGGTCATGGCGGTCGCCGCTGGCCTGGAATCCGGCGGCATAACCGGTCGACCAGACCGTTCCCTCACTCTCGTCGTGACCGGGCGTGAGGCCGTCCGCGGCGTCGCACCATCCCTCGTAGTAGCCCCGCCACCAAGGTCCGTTTACGTCGATCAGCTCTGCACATGTCGGTCTCTGCGACTTCACGACGTAAGGAGAGCACTACGCTACGGGAGGTGATAGCTGGCATCGCTTGCCTGATGTGTCCCGGGTGAGCGGCAGATCGGAGCAATATGGCCGGCGGGATCCCGCACCTCGAGGGTCGCCTCATCCGCGTGGAACGGGCGAGGCGAGGCTGGTCGCAGGACCGCCTGGTGCGTGAGCTCGGCCAGACCGCCCGGCGACTCGGTGAGGATGACATCGGCGCGACGGCCTCGATGGTCTCCCGCTGGGAGAACGGCAAGAGCAGCCCTGGTGAGCGGTATCAGCGGCTTCTGCAACGGACGTTCGCCGATAATCTCGGGCTGGCTGACGACAGCTGGGAGGATGACATGCAGCGACGCGCCTTCCTCACCAACGCCGCAGTAGCGGGCCTGGCGCTGCTGGGGGTTGCCCCCGGTGACGAGCCGTGGCAGCGGCTGGGGGCCGCGCTGCGCCGGCCGCAACGCACTGACAGCCGCACCGTCGATGACCTGGAGGCCGTGACGACCAGCTTCCAGGAGCTGTACCAGCGGGTGTCGCCTTACGCGGTGCTGGCGCCGGCGCGGTCGCACCTGGCCACGCTCACGCAGTTGCTCGAAGCCGGCGGGCAGCCGGAGCCCACGCGCCGGCGTCTAGCGTCCCTGGCGGGAGATACCGCCATCCTGGTCGGGTGGCTCACGGCCGACGATGGCGACCACGCCACGGCTCAGGGCTACTACCAGGCTGCGTTGGACGCGGCCCGGGAGGCCGGGGACCCGGCGCTCGGGGCGTACGCGGTCGGCAGCGCGTCGACGCTCCCCGCGTTCCGCGCGAGTCCCGATCACACTCTGTACCTCCTGGCCGAGGGCCGCTCTGGGTTCCGGGCCACGGACGCCACGCCGAGCACTCGGGCCTGGCACGCCTCGCTCGAGGCGGACGCACACGCCAAGGCCGGGCGTGACGCGGCGGCCCGGCGAGCGCTCGACCGGGCCGCGGACGCTCTGGACGGCGCAGTGGGGGAGGAGCCGCGGCCGCGGGTGCCGTTCTTCGACGCCGTGCGTCTGGCCGGGGAACGCGGCGTGGTGTCGATTCGCCTCGGAGCCGCGGACGAGGGACGCCGCGCCCTGGACGAGGCGCTCCGCCGGTTGGGCCCAGGACTGAAGATCCAGTCCCGGCTGCTCACGAACCTGGCGCGGGCCCACGCTCGGCAGGGTGACCTGGACCGTGCCTGCGACGTCGCGCTGGAGTCGCTCGCCATCGCCCGGGCGTCCGAGACGAGCCCGAGCCTGCGCGATGTCCAAGCGTTGAGGGACGAGCTCGCACCGTGGGACGGCTGCGCACCCGTGCGCGAGCTTGATGCAGCTCTCGCGAACTGAGGCGGGGCCGAACACGGCCGGCAACCCGGCTGTCTCGGGGCGAGGTTCGTGCCGGGGGCGGCCAGTCCCTACGATCTGGCGCGTGCATCGACGCCTGCTCCTGCCTCTTGCCGCCGCCGGCCTCGCCGGGTTGCTCGCCAGCGGGTGCGCCAAGCAGTCCGCGGCCGTGCGGGTCGGGGACGAGTCCGTGTCCCAGCAGGAGCTGTTCGACGAGCTCGAGCTGATCGTGACGGACGCGGACTTCCGCAGCATCACGTTCGGGTCCGAGGACCGGACGCCGCTGTCCTCGCTGCAAGGCACGCTCGGGCCGAAGAGCTACTCCCAGTTCATGATCGGGGCCGTGGTCAACCAGCGGGTGGAGTACCTCGTCGCCGGGCAGGTCCTGGAGGAGAACGGCATCGAGATCACCGACGACGACCGCAGCGCCATCGAGACTGCGATCGACCAGGCGTTGCGCAACGGCACGCAGAGCCTGCCGCCCGCCTACCGCGAGGACCTGGTCGAAGGACTGACCCGGCTGCGGGTGCTGCAGCGGGAGCTGGGCAATGACGAGTTCCAGCGCCAGATGAGCGACGCGCTGGTGAACGCCGACGTCCAGATCTCGTCCCACTTCGGCTCGTGGGATCCCGACCAGGGCGGCGTCGTCCCGCCTCCCGGACCGGTGCAGGCGCCGGGGTCGGACGACCAGCGCGGCGGTGGCGGCATCGGCGGCGGCGGCAACGGCGGCGGGGCGGGATCCGGCTCGGCGTGACCGCCACGCCTCCCCGCCGGCCCCGGGTGGTCGTGTGCGGGTTGGGCCCGGCGGGGCCCGAACTGGTCACGGTGGCCGTGACCGAAGCCGTGGCTCGGGTGCCCCACCGCTTCGTGCGCACGACGCGGCATCCCGCGGTGGGCGTGGTGGGGGAGGCCACCGGCTTCGATTCGCTCTACGACGCGGCCGACGGCATCGACGATGTGTACCCGGCCATCGTGGAGGCCCTGGTGGACGCGGCGCGGCGCCACGAGGAGGTGCTCTACGCCGTCCCCGGCTCGCCGATGGTGGCCGAGCACACGGTCGAGCGGCTGTTGGCCGACGAGCGGGTCGAGGTCGAGCTGGTGGCCGGCATGTCGTTCCTGGACCTGGCGTGGCTGCGCCTCGGCGTCGATCCGGTCGAGCGCGGCGTGCGGCTGGTCGACGGCCACCGGTTCGCGGTCGAGGCCGCGGGCCAGCGCGGGCCGCTGCTGGTGGGACAGTGCGACGACCGCCACGTGCTGTCCGAGATCAAGCTGGCGGTCGGCGAGGCGGTCGACCGCGGTGACGCCGCCGCCGATGCCGAGCCCACCGTGATCGTCCTCCAGCGGCTGGGCCTTGCCGACGAGGCCATCGTCGAGCTGCCGTGGCCCGAGCTCGACCGGGCGATTCAGCCCGACCACCTCACATCGGTGTACGTGCCCCGACTCGCAGCCCCCGTCGCGGGCGAGATGGCGGCCTTCGTGGAGGTGGTCCGCCGCCTGCGGGCCGAGTGCCCGTGGGACCGCGAGCAGACTCACCACAGCCTGCGCCGCCACCTGCTGGAGGAGGCCTACGAGGTGCTCGAGGCGCTCGATCACCTCGACGTCGCGGCGGGCGAGGGCTTCGACGAGCTGGAGGAGGAGCTGGGCGACCTGCTGTTCCAGGTCGTGCTCCACTCCCGGCTGGCCACCGAGGAGGGCCGCTTCACGCTCGCCGATGTGGCGGAGGGCGTCAGCACCAAGCTGATCGGTCGCCATCCCCACGTGTTCGGCGACGCGGCCTACGCCAGCGCCGACGAAGTGGCCGCGCACTGGGAGCAGCTCAAGAAGGCGGAGAAGGGCCGGGCCAGCGTCATGGACGGCATCCCGGCCGCCCTGCCCGCCCTGCTCTACGCGCACAAGGTGCAGCGCAAGGCCGCATCGCAGGGAGTGGACTGGCGTGAGCTGGTGGCCGGCGACGACCGCCTGGGCGAGACCGCCTGGCGACTGCTCGACGCCGTGGCCGCGGCCGGGGAGGCGGGGGACGACGCCGAGACCGAGCTGCGGATCGCCGCCGAGCACGTCCGGGATCGATTTCGCGCGCAGGAAATGCGCGGATGATCCACGTGAGCGCGTGATCCGCAAGTAACGTGAACCACACTCGCAACAGGAGCAACAGGCACGATGTCGAGCATCGAACACCTCGTCGGCCGTGAGGTCCTCGACTCACGCGGCAACCCCACGGTCGAGGTAGAGGTCTACCTCGCGTCGGGGGCCGAGGGCCGCGCCATCGTGCCATCCGGTGCCTCGACCGGGCAGTTCGAGGCCGTCGAGCTGCGCGACGGCAGCGCCCGCTACGGCGGCAAGGGCGTCGCCAGTGCCATCGACCACGTCAACAACGAGATCCGCGACGCGCTGGTCGGCTACGACGCCACCGAGCAGCGCGAGGTCGACACCCAGATGCGCGACCTCGACGGCAGCGACAACAAGGGCCGCCTGGGCGCCAACGCCATCCTCGGCGCCTCGCTGGCCGTGGCCAAGGCCGCAGCCGACGAGCTGGGCTTGCCCCTGTACCGCTACGTCGGCGGCGCCAACGCGCACGTGCTCCCGGTGCCGATGCTCAACGTGCTCAACGGCGGCGTCCACGCCGACAACAACGTCGACTTCCAGGAGTTCATGATCCTGCCGGTGGGGGCGGCCAGCTTCGGCGAGGCCCTGCGCTGGGGGGCGGAGACCTACCACGTGCTCAAGTCGGTGCTGCACGACCGGGGCCTGTCCACCGCGGTGGGCGACGAGGGCGGCTTCGCGCCCGACCTCGGCTCGTCCGAGGAGGCGTTGAGCCTGCTGGTGGAGGCGATCGAGGGAGCGGGCTACACGCCTGGCGACGACATCGCCCTCGGGCTCGACACGGCCTCGACCGAGTTCTACCGCGACGGCCGCTACCGGATGGCGGGAGAGGGTCGCGAGCTGACGTCGGAGGACATGGTGGGACTGCTCGTCGAGCTCAGCGGGAAGTACCCCATCGTGTCGATCGAGGACGGCTGCGCCGAGGAGGACTGGGACGGCTGGGCCGCCCTCACGGCCGCCCTCGGGGACCGGCTGCAGCTGGTGGGGGACGACCTGTTCGTCACCAACGTCGAGCGCCTGGCCCGGGGGATCGAGTCCGGTGTGGCCAACAGCATCCTGATCAAGGTGAACCAGATCGGCACCTTGACCGAGACGCTCGACGCGGTGGAGCTGGCCATGCGAGCCGGGTACACGAGCGTCATGTCGCACCGGTCGGGCGAGACCGAGGACACCACCATCTCGGACCTGGCCGTGGCCACCAACTGCGGTCAGATCAAGGCCGGGGCGACCGCCCGCAGCGACCGGGTGGCCAAGTACAACCAGCTCCTGCGCATCGAGGACGACCTGGGCGAGGCCGCCGAGTACCGAGGACGCGCCGCCCTGGCCCGAGCGGGCGGCGATACGTCATGACCAAGCGCCGGCGGCGGGACGGCGAGCGCAAGGACCTGGGCCCAGGCGCGGGCGGGCCGAGCGAGCCCCGGGTGCAGGGAGCCTGGGACACTCCGGCAGTGGTGGTCCGCGCCCCGGACGGATCGATCGTCCCCCCGGGCTGGAGGCCCACCCCCCGCCCCGATCCGAGCCCGAGCCGGACCGCCAGGACATCCCGACCCGGCCGCCCCGGTGACGTGCCCGCCCGCCCGGGCACCGGCAGGCCGTCGGCCAAGGCGAGTGACTCACCCGCCCGCGCCGCCGGCGGCCCGAGCGCCGAGCCGTCGGCGGGAGGGGATAGAGGTAACGGCACCAGCGGCCCGGCCGGCGAGGCGGGTGGCTCGCCTGCTCGTGCGGGCGGCGGCTCGGGCGTCGAAGGGTCGGCGGGAGCGGATGCGGCTGAGGGCGCTGGTAGGCCGTCGGGCGGGGCGGGTGGCTCGCCTGCGCGTGCGGGTGGCGGCTCGGGCGCCGAGCGGGGCCGGGCCGGCTCAGCGGGGGCGGGCGGGCCGAGGCCGAGGCCGCGGGTGCGGCCGAGGCGGATTCCTGGGGCGCCGGGGGCGGTGTTGGTCACGCCGACCTTGCGGCGGGACGCGGCGGACGGGCGGGTGGAGCGGCGGCAGCGGCGGTTGGCGGCGCCGAGTGCGAGTGTGACGGCGCTGCCGAGCCAGCCGGGCGACGGTGGCGAGGACGGTGAGGAGGAGGCGGGCACGCTCACGCTCAGGCCGGTGGGGTCCGGGCGGGGTCACGTGTCGGGCCGGGGGGCTCGGGGGCCGCGGCCCCGGCGGCCGGGAGAGCCGAGGATCCAGCGGGTCCTGCAGGCCGTGGCGGCCATCAACCGCAACCTCAGCCTCGACCGCCTGCTCCCGGAGGACGAAGAGGCCCGCGAGCGCCGGCTGGCCCGCCTGCGCCGGATGGGCATGCAGGTCGCGTCGGTGACGCTGGCATTCATGTTGCTGTACGCGGTGTTCCCGGTGCGGACCTACCTGAACCAGCGGGCCGCCACCGACCGGGCTCGTGCGCAGATCGAGGTGCTGGGCCGGGAGAACGACCGGCTCGAGCAGCGGGCCGAGGACCTGCGGGATCCCGAAACGGTCGAGGAGATCGCCCGTCGCGAACTGGGCCTGGTGATGCCGGGCGAGGAGTCCTACGGCATCCTGCCCGCCCGCCCCGAGGACGAGCAGGCGACCACCACGACCGTCGCGCCCGGCTGACCGGTCCGCGGCGATTCAGGACAGCGGGCCCCGCACGAAGACGTCGGGGCGCACGTTGGTGTCGCCCGGCACCAGGTTCTCCGCCTCCGACACGAACACGGCCCAGCGGCCGTCGGCCGAGAGCGCGGCGGGAAAGGAGTTCCCCACCTCGGTGCCCGGCGACAGCCGGGACGTCGCCCCGGTGGCGATCTCGTGCCGGTACACGTCGTAGAACCCGTTGGTGTCGCGACGTGAACATCACGAAGCGACCGTCCGCCGACAGCATGGGCTGCGAGCTCGGGTTGTTCCCTTGGGCGCTGCCGGAGGCCCGGGACACGACCACCGGATCAGCTGTCTGCGCGCCGGCGCCCACCCCCGTGCCCGCCACCACTGCGGCGACCAGCGGCAGCGACGCGAGCGGGCCGCTCGTCCTCGACTTCCCGGTCATGTTGGGAACCTAGAGAGGCGACCTGAACCGCACGTGGCGGGGACCGGTCACCGCCGTGACCGGTGGATGACCGTCCGGGTCAGACGGGCTCGGGCACCCGTGCCTCGGCGGCCTCCGCCTCCAGGCGCTTGCGGGCCTGGCGCTTGCCGGCCTTGCCGATGCGGTCGATGCGGGTGACCAGCGCGTCCCGGGCCCGCTCAGCC
>DASRJN010000714.1:0-3910 GCA_035649455.1 Acidimicrobiales bacterium | reverse complement strand
TCCGCGGCCTTGTCACCCGCGTTGGTGTCCGGGTGGTACTGGCGCGACAGCTTGCGGTACGCGCTCTTGATCTCCTTGGCGGAGGCGCTCTCGCTCACACCCAGGACTCGGTAGTAGTCCTTCTCGAACCACTCACGCTGCGGCGCCATAGCGCACCTTCGATCCCGCCTAGTCCGTGACCTTCACCATGGCCGGGCGCAGCACGCGGCCCCGCCAGCGGTAGCCCGGGCGCAGGACCTCGGCCACGACCTGCTCGCCGCCCTCGCCCGGCTCGTGCACCACCGCCTCGGCCTCGGCCGGGTCGAAGGCCGACCCCTTGGGGTCGAGGCGCTCGAGCCCTTCCTTGGCCAGTGCCCCGTACAGCGCGCTCAGCACCGGCTCGACCTCGCTCGCCCCGTGGGCCAGCGCGGCGTCGCACGAGTCGAGCACCGGCAGCAGGCCCTCGACGAAGCTGCCGAGCGAGCGGACCACCGCGTCGTCCTGCCGCTTCTGGGCCTGCTTGCGATAGTTCTCGAAGTCCGCCTGCGCCCGGCGATAGGCGTCGAGGTACTGCTCGCGCTCGGCCAGCAGCAGCTCCAGGTCGACCTCCAGGGCCTCGGCCGCGGCCCGCAGCACCTCGTCGGCCGCGTCGCCGCTCTCGCCGCCGTCCTCGGCGGCCTCGTCCTCGGCCGTGCCCGCGTCAGCGCCGTCGCCAGTGACGTCGCCCTCGTCGGCGACGTCACCGTGGTCGGCGGCCTCGGCGGCCGCTTCCGACTCAGGCGGAGCGGGGCCGTTCACCTCGTGGTCCTCGGCGTCGCCTCCGGGCGGGGGCGACGCCTTGGGGCTCACGCCTGCTCCTCGTCGTCGACGATCTCGGCGTCGACGACGTCGTCGTCTGCGGGCTGGCTGGCACCGGGCCCGGCAGTGTCACCAGCGGGGTTGCCGCCGGCCGCCGCGCTCTCGGCCGAAGCGGCCTCGTACAGCTTCTGGGTGAAGCTCTGGCTGGCCGACATCAGGGCGTCGGTGGCGTTGCGGATGGCCTCGATGTCGCTGCCGCCGAGCGCGGTGCGCAGGTCGCCGAGCTTGTCCTCGACCGCCGACTTCTCGTCGCCCGAGATCTTGTCGCCCTGCTCCTTGAGCAGCTTCTCGGTCTGGTACACGAGCGTGTCGGCCTGGTTGCGGACCTCGGCCTCCTCGCGGCGGCGCCGGTCCTCCTCGGCGTGCTGCTCGGCGTCGCGCACCATCTTCTCGATGTCGTCCCGGGCCAGTGCGGACTGGCCGGTGATCGTCATCGACTGCTCCTTGCCCGTGGCCCGGTCCTTGGCGGACACGTGCACGATGCCGTTGGCGTCGATGTCGAAGGTGACCTCGATCTGCGGGATGCCGCGGGGCGCGGGCGGCAGGTCGACGAGCTGGAACTTGCCCAGCGTCTTGTTGAACTGGGCCATCTCCCGCTCGCCCTGGAGCACGTGGATCTCCACCGACGGCTGCATGTCCTCCGCGGTGGTGAACACCTCGGTGCGGCGGGTGGGGATGGTGGTGTTGCGCTCGATGAGCTTGGTCATCACGCCGCCCTTGGTCTCGATGCCGAGCGACAGGGGCGTGACGTCCAGCAGCAGGACGTCCTTGACCTCACCCTTGAGCACGCCGGCCTGGATGGCGGCGCCGACGGCCACCACCTCATCGGGGTTGACGCCCTTGTGGGGCTCCTTGCCCGTGAGGTCGTTGACCAGGTCGTGCACCGCGGGCATGCGGGTCGAGCCACCGACCAGGATCACGTGCTCGAGGTCGTCCTTGGACAGGCCCGCATCCTTGATGGCCTGCTCGAACGGGCCACGGCAGCGCTCGATGAGGTCGGCCGTGAGCTCCTGGAACCGGGCCCGGCTGAGCGACTCGTCGAGGTGCAGGGGCCCCTCGCTGGTGGCGGTGATGAAGGGCAGGTTGATCTGGGTCTGCTGGACCTGCGACAGCTCGATCTTGGCCTTCTCGGCGGCCTCCTTGAGGCGCTGGAGGGCCATGTTGTCGCTGGACAGGTCGACGCCGTGGGCGGCCTTGAACTGGCCGACCAGCCAGTCGATCACGCGCTGGTCCCAGTCGTCGCCGCCCAGCTGGGTGTCACCGTGGGTGGCCTTGACCTCGAACACGCCGTCGCCGATCTCGAGGATCGACACGTCGAAGGTGCCGCCGCCGAGGTCGAACACGAGGACCGTCTGGTCCGCGCCCTCCTTGTCGAGGCCGTAGGCGAGGGCCGCGGCGGTGGGCTCGTTGATGATGCGCAGCACCTCGAGGCCTGCGATCTGGCCCGCCTCCTTGGTGGCGGTGCGCTGGGCGTCGTCGAAGTACGCGGGCACGGTGATCACGGCCTGGCTGACGGTGTCGCCCAGGTAGGCCTCGGCGTCTCGCTTCAGCTTCTGCAGCGTGCGGGCCGAGATCTCCTGCGCGGTGTAGGCCTTGCCGTCGATGTCGATCGACCAGTTGGTGCCCATGTGGCGCTTGACGGAACGGATGGTGCGGTCGGGGTTGGTGATGGCCTGGCGCTTGGCCACCTCGCCCATCAGCACCTCGCCGCCCTTCGAGAAGGCCACGACGGATGGCGTGGTGCGGGACCCCTCGGCGTTGGGGATGACCACCGGGTCGCCGGCCTCGAGGACCGCGACGACAGAGTTGGTGGTGCCGAGGTCGATGCCGACAGCCTTGGGCATGGGGTTGCCTCCGTGAGATGAACGTCTAGATGGATTGCGGCTTGTGAGTGGCTTGGTGGGTCGTCGCCACTGTGCCTGAAACGGTATCAATGATAAAAGTTGAGTGCGTCATTCGCAACTTTCCCTCTGGGCGCGTGATCCCTGGTCAGCACCGCGCGCAGAATCGAGCGATCGCGCCCTCGTGGACCTCAACCGACGGTCGTCGCGGCAGCCGCCAGGAAGTTGCGGAGCAGGTCGTGGCCGCAGCCGGTGAGGATGGACTCGGGATGGAACTGCACGCCCTCGACCGCATGCTCGCGGTGGCGCAGGCCCATGACGATGCCGTCGTCGGTCCAGGCGGTGATCTCCAGCTCAGGCGGGACCGATGACCGATCGACCACCAGGCTGTGGTAACGGGTGGCCTCGAACGGCTCGGGCAGCCCCGCGAACACGCCCTGGCCGTCGTGGCGGATGAGGGAGGTCTTGCCGTGCATGATCTCGGGCGCCCGCACCACCTCTCCCCCGAACACCTGCCCGATGCACTGGTGGCCCAGGCACACGCCGAGCACCGGCCGGACCCCGGCGAAGTGGCGGATAACCTCGTCCGACAGCCCCGCGTCCTCGGGCCGGCCCGGGCCGGGCGAGATGAGCACCGCATCGGGGTCGAGCGCCACGATCTCGTCCAAGGTCAGCTCGTCGTGCCGGTGGACCAGCGGCTCGGCCCCCAGCTCGCCCAGGTACTGGACGAGGTTGTAGACGAAGCTGTCGTAGTTGTCGATGACCAGGACCCGCGGCGCCACGGGCGGTGAGGCTAGCGGCGGAGCGGCCCCCGACCCCAGGGCGATTCCCCCGCCTGTCCCCGCGTCGCCGACCGTCAGTAGGGCTTGGTCACGAAGCGCTTGAGGTTGCGCAGGTTGACCTTCTCGACGAGCCGCCACGACCCGCGGCGGGCGTCGGACCGGTTGCGGCGCACGGTCAGGTCGAGCAGTCGGCCCGTCAGCGGGTCGTCGCCGTGCCGGGCGCGGCACTCGACGAGCACGTCGAGTGCGTAGGGGTTGTTGCCCGAGAAGGCGGCACAGGCCCACAGCCGCAGATAGGCGTCGCGCCCGGCGCCCGTCTTGTCGAGCGACGCAAGCGTGCGCAGGTAGCGGGGACCGACGGCGATCGGGCTGGCCTTCAGCGCGAACTCGTGGTGCATGCGCCCGAACTTCGTGCGGGCGGGGAGCGCTCCGGCGAACGTCTCGCGCCGC
>DASRJN010000713.1:0-2659 GCA_035649455.1 Acidimicrobiales bacterium | reverse complement strand
TAGCCCAAAACGAGAAAAGAACCCCGGGGCGGCCGGTCCAGGGCTTCTCCCCAAGACCTGAACCGGCTCGCCTCTGCAAGCGACGCTGTGGCCGTGGCGGTCGGCCCGTCGCCCAACTCGGGGCGCTCTGCGGTGGGCATGAGCGGTTGCAGTTTCGTCATGAAAACGTCGGATGGACAAGACCCCAGATGGCGTGAAATATGTCACATCGCTGTGGGAGGTCGCTAGGTCACGTTCAGTGACCGGTCACCGGGCGCGTCAGCAGGCTTTCTACGGCAGACTGACGCCATGGCCACGCTCTTCCACACCGGCGACGGTTTCGAGATCCACAAGCTGGTCGTCGGACCGATGGACAACAACGTCTACGTGCTGCGATGCACCGAGACGGGCGACGCCGTGCTGCTCGACGCGGCCAACGAGCACGACAAGTTGCTCGACCTGGCCAAGGGCCTGGGAGTGCGCTCCGTGTTGGAGACCCACGGCCACTGGGACCACATCCAGGCGGTCCCCCAGATGCGCGACGCCGGCTACGACGTCCACGTGACCGCCGAGGACGCCGACATGCTGCCGTCCTACGACCAGATCCTCGATGACAGTTCTGTAATCGAAGTGGGTCACTTGCGTTTGCACACCATCCACACCCCCGGGCACACGCCCGGCTCCATGTGCTTCCTCGTGGAGGGGGCACCGGTCCTGTTCAGCGGCGACACGCTGTTCCCGGGCGGTCCCGGCAACACCACGTTCCCGGGCGGCGACTTCCCCGCCATCATCCGCTCGATCGAAGACCGCCTGTTCACGCTGCCGGGAGAGACCCGGGTGCTGCCAGGCCACGGCGACCCCACCACGCTGGCCACGGAGATACCCCACCTCCAGGAGTGGATCGACCGGGGCTGGTGACGATGCCCGACGCCCTCCGCTACGACCAGCGCCCCTACGACGAGACCCCGGTCCACACCGAGGACCTCCCCGCCACCCCGGTGCGCGACCGGAACATCCCGGCTTCGGCCTGGGTCGAGGCCCCCGCCGAGCTCCGCCGCCTGGGCGACGACCTGCCCGGCCGGCCGGTGGCCGACTACAAGCGGCGCATCGGTCCCTGGCTGCTGTGGCGAGCCGGCCCCGCGGCCGGTGCCGACGCCCGCTACTGGGTGGCCCGGGCCGACGACCTAGCGGTCAGCCACACCTTCCGGCTGTATCCCGACGGGGAAGGCGACGGGGTCGGCCCCAGCGGCACCCGCCACACCCGCTTCCGGGCCTGGAAGGAGGACCTGCGAGACGCGCCGGACCCGTAGGGTGATGGAGGCGCCGACCGCGGCGAGGGCGACGATCACGGCCAGCCGGACCGGGCCGGGCGTACCGAGCTCCAGCATGATTGTGCGAGCGTTCGTGATGAGCAGCAGCGTGCCCACGACCACGCCCAGCACCGAGGCGTCGGCGTGGCGCACCAGCCAGGCCGCCAGTGGAGCGGCCACCACGCCACCGGCCAGGATGGCGAGCACCAGCGGGGCCTCGATGCCCTCGCCGCCCAGCCCGAGAAGGAACCCCAGGCTGGCGGCCAGGGTCACCAGCAGCTCGGCCGCCGACACCGATCCGATCACATAGCGGGGATGAATTCGCCCCGCGGCCAGCAGCGTGGGCGTGGCCACCGGACCCCAGCCGCCCCCGCCCACCGCGTCGAGAAAGCCAGCCGACAGCCCTAGGGGCGCCAGGAGGCGGGCGCGGAGGTGGCCCGGGTCGTGGCGCTCACCTCGGAGGTCGCCGCGGACCGAGCGCGCTATCACCAGCGTGCCCAGGCCGAGCAGCACCACCGCCACCGCCGGCTTCAGCCAGGCGCTGGTGATGTTGCTGAGCACGGTGGCGCCCGCGAAGGCCCCGATGGCTCCAGGGATGCCGATGCGGGCCACCAGGCGCCAGTTCACGTTCCCGAACTTCCAGTGGGACAGGCCCGACGTGAACGTGGTGCCGATCTCGGCGAGGTGCACGCTGGCCGAGGCCACCGCGGGCGAGAAGCCGTTGGAGAGCAGCACGGTAGAGGTGGTGACCCCAAAGGCCATGCCCAGCGAGCCGTCCACGAGTTGGCCGATCAGCCCGGCTAGGGCGAACACGAGCAAGCGCCGCACGAACCCCGACCTCCAGCAAGAGCTTTACCCACTATTCCGAGTGTCTTGGTGGACAATAGCGGGTCAGGCGCCCCGGGCCAAGGGCCTCCTCGGCTCCGGGATCAGCTCCACGCCCGGCGGCAGGTCCTCCACGTCGACCCGGTCGCCCTCCACGGTCACCGTGACCGTGCCGCCCATCAGCGGGATCCGCTCGACCCGCAACCGGCCCATGGCCTCGGGCAGCACCGGCGACAACCACAGCTTGCCCTGGGGGATGTAGGGATCGAGGCGCAGCAGCGAGCGCAGGTGCCACAGCGGGGCCGCGGCCGAGGTCGCCCGCGTCTCGCAGTCGTCGGGGAACCGCACCGGCTCCCGCACGTCGTCCCGGTCGAAGCCGCACAGCACGCTGGGCCGGCCGCCGGCGGCCTGCGCCGCGTCGAGCTGGGCGAGCACCAGGCGGTGGGCTTCCTCGACGAACCCGTAGCGGACCAGGCCCGCGGCGCACGCCGCGTTGTCGTGGGGCCACACCGCCCCCGTGTGCAGCCCGAGCGGGTCGTAGCCGC
>DASRJN010000712.1:0-4509 GCA_035649455.1 Acidimicrobiales bacterium | reverse complement strand
AGTCCATGACCCGCTCCTCCACGGCCTGGTGCTCGTGGAACGCGCCGGACTGCCACAGCATCTGGTCGACCAGCGTGGTCTTGCCGTGGTCTACGTGGGCGACGATGGCCACGTTGCGGAGATCGGCCCGGGTCTGCACGGAGATGCCTTCCTGGAAACGACGAAAGGGGGGACGAGACAGCCTACGGGGCGCTGTCCCGTCCTCCCCTACCGTCCCGCCAGGAAGGCGAGTGTCCGTCAGGCCTTCATCTACGGCAGGTCGGTGCCGAGGTCGCGGTAGACCAGCCCGAGGCGGCGGAGCTCCTCCAGGTGCTCGGCCGCCAGCGCCGCGAGGATCTTCTCCCCGCGGCCGGTCAGAGCCACCCGCACCACCCGGTGGTCCTGGGCGTCGCGGTGGCGGACCACGAGGCCGAGGCCCTCGGCCCGGTCCACGAGCCCCACCGCGCTGTGGTGGCGGAGCAGCAGGTGGTCGGCCACTTCGCCCACGGTGGGCGTCCCGCCCTGATGGCCCCGCACGGCCAGCAGCAACTGGTGCTGCGCGGGCGTGACCCCCGCGGCTCGGGCCTGCTCCTCGCTCCAGTGGAGGAAGCGGCGTAGCCCGTCGCGCACTTCCAGCAGCCGCTCGTAGTCCTCGTCGGCCAGCGCGTGGCAATGAGGGCAGCGACCGTCCCGGCGCTTCCGCTCGTCGAGCATGCCGCACACCGGGCACACCCGGTCGGCCCAGCACGCAGGGTCGCCGCCGGCGTCGCTCATGCGGCCCCATCGCGCCGGCGGGCCAGCCAGCCGGGTTGAGGATGCTCGTGGGCGAGCCGCGCGGCGCGGGCCGAGAGCAGATCGTGGCGGGTGCACACGCCCACCAGATTGCCGTCGTCGTCGATGACCGGCACGTCCGCCACCGCCAGGTCGGCCAGCGGAGCCAGGGCCTTCACCAGCGGGTCGTCCGGGCGCACCGCGGTCACCTCGTCCCGCCCGGTCACCGACGTGGGCCCCGGCGGCTGCATGACGTCGGCGACTCGGGTGGTCTGGAAGACGTCGGGCTCATAGTGGATGCGTACCCGCAGGCCGCGGCGGGTCAGCTTCTCGGTCATGAGCGTGCCGTCCAGCAGGCCCCGGGCCACGAGGTCGGCGGCCACCGTGGCCAGCATCAGCGGCAGGATCAGCGCGTAGTCGCCGGTCAGCTCGAACACGAACACCATGGCGGCGAACGTGGCGCCGGTCGCGGCGCCGAAGGTGGCCGCCATGGCCACCACCGCGCACACGCCGGGATCGACACCGAGGCCGGGCGCCAGGTGGTCCAGGCCTGCGCCGACCATGCTGCCGAAGCAGCCGGACATGAGCAGCACCGGGGCCAGCGTCCCGCCCGACGTGCCCGATCCCAGCGCCAGCCACCACGCGACCAGCTTGGCCACGAGCAGGGTGGCGACCGCGCCCGCGGCCAGGCGCCCGTCGATGACGTCCTGGATGGCGTCGTAGCCCACACCGAGCGCCCGGGGCACGAACAGGCCGACGAGGGCGAAGCCCAGGCTGCCCAGCACCGGGTGCCAGCGCTCCGAGCCCGGCAGGCGCCGGAAGCCGTGCTCCACCGCGAACAGGCCCTTGGCGATCACGACCGCGAGCAGGCCGCAGCCGAGACCGAGGGCCGCGAACAGCGGCAGCTGGCCCAGCCCGGTGACGTCCTCGGCGGGCGGCGTGAACAGCGGACCAGCGCCGAGCAGCGCGTGGTGTACGCCCGCCGCCACGCTGGCCGCCACCACGAGGGGCAGGAACGCCCGGGCGGAGAACTCGAACAGCAGCAGCTCGATGGCCAGCACCACCGCCGCCAGCGGAGCGCCGAAGGTGGCGGCCATGCCGGCCGCGGCCCCCGCGGCCAGCAGGATCTTGCGCTCCGAGGCCGACACGTGCAGCACCTGGCCGAGCAGCGAGCCCAGCGAGCCGCCGGTCACGATGATGGGGCCCTCGGCGCCGAACGGCCCGCCGGTCCCGATGGCCACGGCCGCCGACACGGGCTTGGCCACCGCGGTGCGGGGCTGGATGCGGCTCTGGCGCACGAGCACGGCCTCCATCGCCTCGGGGATGCCGTGGCCGCGGATGACCGGCGCCCACCGGGCCAGCAGCGCGATGACCAGGCCGCCGGTCGCGGCCGCCACCACCAGCCACGGGCCGGGGTCGAGCTCGGCCAGCGACGGAGGGTGCCAGCCCCACTGGTGGAACAGGGCCAGGTTGGTGATGAGGCCGATGAGGTGCAGCAGCACCCAGGCCGCAGCCCCACCGGCGAGGCCGAGGACCGCGCCGCAGGCGGTCAGGAGCGGGAGTCGGTCGCTATATCGCATGACGACATAAAACATATCGTCCCACGATGCGTGTGCGACGGGCGCCGCAGGGATAACGTCCCCGACGATGCAGGCTCCACCGCCCTTCACCGGGGTCGGCGTCCCCCTGGTCACGCTGTTCGACCGGACCGGCGAACTGGACGCCCCCGCCACCGCCGACCATGCCGTCCGGCTGGTGGACGCCGGGGTGCGGGGCGTGGTGGTGGCCGGCTCGACCGGCGAGCCCGCCGCCCTCGATGCCGACGAGCGCAGCCGGCTGCTCACCGCGGTGCGCGAGGCGGTGGCCGGCCGGGTGCCGGTGCTGGCCGGCACGGGGGCACCCTCCGCCCGCCAGGCCGTGGCGCTGTCCCAGCGAGCCGCGGCCGACGGCGCCGACGCTCTGCTGGTCCTGTCCCCGCCGAACACCGACGACCCGCGGCCCTACTACGACGCGGTGGCCCGGGCCGTCGACGTGCCGATCCTCGCCTACCACTTCCCGCCCATGTCTGCCCCCGGCATCCCCGTGGACCTGCTGCACGACCTGCCGGTGTGCGGGGTCAAGGACTCGACCGGCGATCCCTCGCGCCTGGCGGTGGAGATCGAGTCGATGGGCGCCGGGGTCTACAGCGGAAGCGCCGCGCTGGTGCTCCAGGCTCAGGCCATGGAGGCGTCCGGGGCCATCCTGGCCCTGGCCAACCTCGACCCCGAGGGCTGCATCCGGGCCTGGGACGGCGACGGCGTCTGCCAGCGCGAGCTGGTCAACGGCCACCGGGCCGGTGCCCTGTCCGGCATCCTCGGGCTCAAGCGGGCCATGGCCGGCCTCCACGGCACCTCGGTCACCACCCGGCTGCACTAGCCCCCGAAGCGCTTCTGCAGCTCGAACTTGACGATCTTGCCCGACGGGTTCCGGGGCAGCGCGTCGACCACCTCGAGCTGCTCGGGCAGCTTGCGGGTGATGAGCCCGGCGGCCAGCAGGTGCTCGCGCATCTCGTCGAAGCTGATGGGCTCCTCCCCCGGCGGGGCCACCACCACCGCGCAGGCCCGCTCGCCGCTCTCC
Organism: Acidimicrobiales bacterium; assembly: GCA_035649455.1. Lineage (GTDB taxonomy): Bacteria > Actinomycetota > Acidimicrobiia > Acidimicrobiales > VFJN01 > ZC4RG19. The sequence continues at coordinate 1,143 of DASRJN010000712.1, read as the reverse complement.
GGGTCGGGCAGGCCGATGACGGCGACGTCCGCGACCCGGGCGTGGGTGAAGAGCAGGTCCTCGACCTCCTTGGCCGAGATGTTCTCGCCCTTGCGGATGATCACGTCCTTGAGCCGGCCGGTGATGGTGAGGTTGCCCTCGGCGTCGAGCGTGCCCAGGTCGCCGGTGCGGAACCAGCCCTCCTCGTCGAACGCGGCCGCGTCGAGGCTCGCATCGAGGTAGCCGAGGGTCACCTGCGGGCCTTTGGCCCGGACCTCGCCCTCCTCACCGACGCCGGCCTCCTTGCCGTCGACGGTGACGATGCGCAGGCGGGTGCCCGCCACCGCCGGCCCCTCGGTGGTGGCCAGGATGTCGTCCGGCGCGCGGTGGTCGTTCATGGTCAGGATGGGCGCCTCGGTCAGGCCATAGCCCGACACCACCCCGGCGCCGAACGCCGCCTTGAGCGCGTGGTGCAGGCTCGGCGGCTTGGGCGCCCCGCCGCCGGGGAACGTCCGCACATGGGGGAACAGCTGCTCGCCCTCGGGCAGCGCCTGCTGGGCGGCCAGGTAGGTCTGGTGGAAGAAGGTGCCCGCGCCCGCCTGGGTGATGCTCTCCCGCCGCAGCAGGTCGATGGTGGTGGCCGGGTCGAAGGCCTGGTCGAGCACGAACGTCAGCCCGTAGGCCAGGGCCGCGTAGGCGTAGACGCCGCCGGCCACGTGGGTGATCGGGAACACGAAGGCGAAGCGATCGTCCTCGGCCAACCCCAGCCGCTCGGACATGCCGAGCGACGCGGTGCGTAGCGTGCGGTCGCCGTGGCGGGCACCCTTGGGCTCCGCGGTCGTGCCCGAGGTGTAGTAGATGAACCGGACAGGCACACCGTGGCCTCCGGCCACCATGTCTTGGTCCTCGGCGGTCATGGAGTCGTCGGGCGGGGACCGCAGCGAGGCGGGGTCGCCTTCCGGCAGTTGGTCGTCCACCACGAGCACCTCGGTGCCGGTCCCGCCGGTGACCCCCCGGGCCATCGCCTCGTAGTCGAACCCCCGCCAGGTGGAGGGGACGATCAGCAGCCGGGACCCGGCCTGGCGCACGATGAAGCCCACCTCCCGCTCGCGGTAGATGGGCAGGATCGGGTTCTGCACCGCGCCCAGCCGGCGCAACGCCCCG
>DASRJN010000711.1:0-4085 GCA_035649455.1 Acidimicrobiales bacterium | reverse complement strand
TTCACCCTGTGCGAGCCCGACTATCCCCGGGACGAGGAGGTCCAGCGGGCCTACGCCCTGTCGGCCCGCTCGCCGGAAGCGTGGGAGTCGTTCCGCGCCGAGTGGGTCGACCTCCCCGAGGACGAGTACCAGCGGAAGGTGCGGTCGTGACGTCGGTGGAGGTGACCCGCGCCGAGGTGTGCGTGGTGGCGGTGGCCGAGTGCTTCCGCGGCGACGGCGAGATCCTGGCGAACCCCATCGGCACCATCCCCATGATCGGCGGCCGGCTGGCCCGCGCCAGCTTCGAGCCCGACCTGTGCATGACCGACGGCGAGGCGACGCTGATCGCCAACGACGCCGCGGTGGTCGCCCCCGAGGATCGGGTGATCGAGTACTGGAACCCGTACCGGTCGATGTTCGACTGGGTCTGGTCGGGGCGGCGGCACGTGATGATGGGCGCCAGCCAGGTCGACCGCTACGGCAACCAGAACCTGGCCGCCATCGGCCCCTACGGGCGACCGGTGGTCCAGCTGTTGGGCTACCGCGGCGCCCCGGGCAACACCATCAACGACCCGACCAGCTACTGGGTGCCCAACCACAGCCCCAAGGTGTTCGTCGAGCGGGTCGACACGGTGTGCGGCATCGGCTGGGACCGCGCTGCCGACCTCGGTCCGTCGGCCCGCTGGGTCGACATCCGCCGGGTCGTCTCCAACCTTGGCGTCTTCGACTTCGAGACCCCGGACCGCTCGATGCGCCTGCGCTCGGTCCACCCGGGGGTCACGGTCGACGAAGTGGTGACCGCCACCGGCTTCCCGCTCACCCTCCCTTCGGAGGTGCCGTCGTCCCGGTTGCCCACGGACGAGGAGCTACGCCTCATCCGCGAGGTCATCGACCCCGAGGCCGCGCGGGAGCGCGAGGTCCCTCCGGCCTAGCTTCCCGGTACCCGCGGGACGGCGGTGTAGCACACCAAGGCTGCACGGCCCCGAATCCCTTGGCTGGTTAGCTTGCTTCCATGAGCGGCGAGCGGGAACAGCGCCTGGTCTTCGGCGAGGACGCCGAGCGCTACGACCGGGCGCGGCCGAGCTACCCCGTGGAGTTGGTCGACCAATTGGTCGCCTGGGTGGGCGCCGAAGCACGGGTGGTCGACGTGGGCTGCGGGACGGGCAAGGCGGCGCGGCTGCTCGCGGCCCGGGGCATGGTCGGCGTGGGCGTCGAGCCGCATCCGGCCATGGCGGCGGTGGCCCGGCGCCGCCTGGGCCAGTGGCCGGGATGGCGGGTGGACGAGGGCGGGTTCGAGGACTGGGAGCCCGGGCCGGGCGACACGCCCGCCGACCTGGTCACTTGCGCCCAGGCATGGCACTGGCTCGACCCCGCGGTGCGGCTCCACCGCGCCCACGCTGTGCTGCGGCCCGGCGGCTGGCTCGCGCTGTGGTGGAACGCCAACGAGCTCGACGACGACTCGCCGGGCCGTCTGGCCATCAACGACATCTACGCCCGGCTGGAGCCGGGCATGGACGTGCTGCCGTCATGCGGCAACCTCCCCCGGCCGGGCCGCGATGATCCCATGCCCGACGGCCTCGGCTTCGGCCCGCCCCTGGACCGGGTCATCCCCTGGTCGCACGAGTACACGAGGGACGAGTGGATCGACCTGCTGCAGACCCACTCCAACCACCGGCTGCTGCCGCCGGAGCGGCTGACCCGCCTGCTGGACGCAGTAGCCGAGGCGATCGACGCCCACGGCGGGACCTACCTCGGCCGCTACCGCTGCGTTCTGTGGGCCGCGCCACGGGACCACTAGTCTGACGCCGATGTCTGACACACCGTCAGATTCGGGGCCGCTGCACACCCGGTTCTGCGACCTGGTGGGTTGCCGGCTGCCCGTCGTCCAGACGGGGATGGGCTGGGTGTCGGGTGCCTCGCTGACCGCGGCCACCAGCGACGCCGGCGGGTTCGGCATCCTCGCCGCCGTCACCATGACCCTGGACGAGCTGGCCGCCGCCATCGGCCGGGTGCGGCAACGGACCGGCGCGCCGTTCGGGGTGAACGTGCGCCCCGACCAGCCCGACCTGGCCGAGCGCATCGAGCTGTGCGTGCGCGAGGGCGTGCGCCTGGCCAGCTTCGCCGGCGCCCCGACCAAGGACACGGTGGCCCGCCTGCACGACGCGGGCGTGCTGGTCATGCCCACGGTCGGCGCCCGCCGCCACGCCGAGAAGATGCTCGACTTCGGGGTCGACGCCGTCATCGCCCAGGGGGCCGAGGGCGGCGGCCACACCGGAACGGTCCCCACCTCATTGCTGCTGCCCCAGGTGGTCGACGCCGTCGGCCACGCCATCCCGGTCCTGGGTGCGGGCGGGTTCCATGACGGCCGGGGCCTCGTCGCCGCCCTGGCCTGGGGCGCCGACGGCATCGCCATGGGCACGCGGTTCCTGCTCACGGCCGAGAGCCGGGTCCCGGACGAGGTGAAGGCCCGCTACCTGGCGGCAGCGGTGACCGACACGGTGGTGACCACGGCGCTCGACGGGGCCCCGCAGCGGGTCATCCGCACGCCCTCCGTCGACCGGCTGGAGCGGTCGTCCCCGCTGACCCGGCTGCCCCGGGCGCTGCGGGCCGCGCTGCACTTCCGCCGCCTGACCGCCACCCCCATCCCCGACCTGGTGCGGGAAGGTATGGCGATGAAGCGCCACCAGGACCTCACCTGGGCGCAGGTGGTCATGGCCGCCAACGCACCCATGCTGATCAAGGCCGCACTGGTCGACGGCCGCCCCGAAGCCGGGGTGCTGCCCACCGGTCAGGTCACCGGCGTCATCGGTGAGCTGCCGGCGGTGGCCGAGCTGCTGTCGTCGATCGAGGCCGATGCCGTCGCCACCCTCGACCGCCTGGGCCGCGGGCGATGACCGGGCTCGACCTCAGCTGGTCCCCGCAGGAGGACGCCTTCCGGGACGAGGCCCGGGAGTGGCTGGCGGCCAACCTGGCCGCCTGGCACGCCGAGCACGGCGGCGAGGACGCCGTCGCCTCGGGCGACACCCGCACCGGGTTCGCCCAGCACCTCGCCTGGGAGCGCCGGCTGCACGCGGGCCGGTGGGCCGTGGTGTCGTGGCCGGCCGAGTACGGCGGCCGGGGCGCGTCGCTGTGGGAGTGGCTGATCTTCGAGGAGGAGTACTACCGGGCAGGCGCCCCTCCCCGGGTGACCCAGAACGGGATCTTCCTGCTGGCCCCGACGGTGTTCGAGTTCGGGACCCGCGACCAGCAGGCCCACATCCTGCCCCGCATGGCCGCGGCCGAGGATCTGTGGTGCCAGGGCTGGTCCGAGCCGGGCGCGGGCAGCGACCTCGCCGCCATCCGCTGCCGGGCGAGCCGGGTCGACGGCGGCTGGCGGCTCGACGGCCAGAAGACCTGGACCACCCGGGGCGCGTTCTGCACCCACCTGTTCGGGTTGTTCCGCACCGATCCCGAGTCCGAGCGCCACTGGGGGCTCAGCTACCTGCTCGTCCCGCTGGACACGCCGGGCGTGACCGTGCGGGGCTTCGGGCGGCTGGACGGCGACGAGGGCTTCGCCGAGGTGTTCTTCGACGGCGCCATCCTGGCCGACGACGCCCTGCCCGGCGGGGTGGTGCTGGGCGAGGCGGGACAGGGCTGGTCGGTGGCCATGGCCACGACCGGCTCGGAGCGGGGCCTGACCCTGCGCTCGCCCGGCCGCTTCCTGGCCACCGCCGACCGGCTGTTCGACCTGTACCGGGCTCGCCCTGAGCCGCGGCTGCGGGACCGGCTGGTCGACGCCTACATCCGGGCCGAGGCGTACCACCTGTACACGCTCGACACGGTCACCCGGCTGGCCGGTGGCGCGTCCATGGGCGCCGACAGCTCGATCAACAAGCTGTGGTGGTCCGAGCTCGACGTCGAGCTGCACGAGCTGGCGCTCGACCTGCTGGGCCCCGAGGCCGAGGTCGAGGGACCGTGGTCCAAGGGCTGGCAGTTCGCCCTGTCGGGACCGATCTACGCCGGCACCAACGAGATCCAGCGGAACATCGCGGCCGAGCGCCTGCTCGGGCTGCCGAGGAAGTAGGGGCCGTGCACTTCGGCTTCGACGACGACCAGCTCGCCTTCCG
>DASRJN010000710.1:0-6595 GCA_035649455.1 Acidimicrobiales bacterium | reverse complement strand
AGCTGTACCGGGCTCATGCGGGCTCGAAGCAGGCGATGTCGGTGATGGCGCCCTCCCGCTGGTCCGCCCACCGGACCCGCACCTGCATGCCGGTGCTCACCCGGTCGGGCGACCCGGCGTCGAGGACGTGCAGCAGGCCGGTGTCGGCGCCGTCCATGCGCACCAGGGCCCAGGCGAAGGGCCGGTCGAGCGGCTGGTTCGGCCGGGGCGACGGCTCCCACGACCAGGTGGTGACCGTGCCGGTGTCGCCCAGCTCGACCAGCTCGCCGAGCTCTTCGCTCGTGACCGGGTCGTACTCGACCGGCGGGCACAGCACCCGGCCGTCCCCCGTGCGCACCCCGAGCACCAGGCCCTCCCGCAGGCCGGTCAGGAACGCGCTCTGGACGGGCCCGACGGTGCGGCTGAACGGATACTCGACCACCATCGGCGCCGACAGGATCTCGGCCTCAGCCATGCCACCTCCCCACGAACTCACCGTGAACTGAAACAGGTTCTACTTTCAGGCGGCAGGTCTAGCAGCTTTCCGGCCCGCCCACGAAACGGACCGGATCTGGTTCCGGACACGAGGAGGAGGGGCCCGCAGGCCCCTCCTCTCCCGGTGCTCGATTGGTTCCGAGGGTCAGGTCGGCGACTGGCCGCGCCGCCGGCTGTACACCCCGAACCCGATGCCGGCCGCCAGCAGCACCAGCGCCACGGCCACCAGGCCGAGCGTGTTGGCGCCGGTGTCCGGCAGCCCGCCACCCTCGTCGGGCTGCGTGGTCGGCGGCGTGGTGGGGGTGGTGCTGGGCGTGCCCTGTTGCGGGACGATCGAGTCCGTCGTCGTGGTGTCGTTCGGTGGGGTCGTGGTCGACGACGTCGAGGAGGGCGACGAAGTGGGCGGCGTGTGCACCTCCACTTCGATCTCGTCCATGTCCATCGAGGGCGTGACCACCAGGAACGCCATGTCCTGCACGTAGCGGTCTGCGAACAGCCGCACGCCGGCCGTGACGCCTGCGCCGTAGGCGTAGAGGGACGCCTCGCCGGCCTCGGACGCCTTGAGCCATATCTCGTCGCCGTCCGACGCGGGGCCCTCGAACGGGCTGCCGTCCTCGTTGTGGAGCGTGACGCCCTCGCTCGGGGTCAGCTCGACCGACGCCGCCGTCGTGTGGATGACGAACGGCCCGATGAGCTGGCCGGGAATGGCCTCGACGTCCGTTTCCCCGGAGATGTTCACGGTGATGGGGCCGCCCAACGCGGGCAGCGCATCGGCGGCTACGGCGGCGAGGATCGCCTGGTAGTTGGCGAGCACCGCCGGGTGCCCGTTGGACCCCTCCAGCTCGAAGCCGTTGGTGAAGTGCCAGATCGCGGCCTGGGTGCCCGCCGCCTTCTCGGAGTCGGTGCCCGTGATCTCGTGGCCCTCGGGGCCCGAGCCGATCGGGAAGTAGCTGTTCAGGATGCGCTCGACCGCATCGCGGTTGGCGACCCCCGACTCGTCCCAAGGCGCCTCGGGGAGCACATCGCCCTCCTTGATGCCGCCGATGAAGTCGACGCAGTACGCGAGGTCGACGTCCTCCGAGCCGTCGACCTGCAGGTTCAGGAGGCCGGCCTTGGGGGTCTGGGTCCCGCCGCCCGGTAGGTGGCCCTTGACCGTCTCGTGAAGGTCAGAGACGCCCTGGAACTCCCCGGAGTCGCCGTCGTCTGCGGATGATGGTGCTGCGAACGTGCCGACCAGTCCCGCGGCGAGCGCGAGGCTGGCAACGACGGCTGCTGCGCCTCGTCGCGAGGCAGCGCGTTGGGCAATGGTCATGTCTCTCCCCAAGCTCGGTTGCGGGTCCTAGAGCGAGGACCGCGCGTGTCGTCTGGTTAGGGGCCCGGATTCGCCTGGCTCCCCACGGGCGCAGCGATCAGGTCGCCCTGTGGATCTCAGCCTGCCCCAGCGACCGAACGCGTCTCGCCCGCCGGCGGAGAAGCTAACACGCGGGCGCGGCCGAGCATGACATGCCCGGTTCAGAAGTCGTCAACCTGAAATCTTCTGCCCGGACGCGTCGAGGGATCCGCACGCAGCGGGTCCCTCGAGTAATCGCCCGAGGGACCCGCGAGGTGGCGGGCCCTCGATCAAATGTGATCTCAGAAGGTGATGACGGAGCGGATGACCGTGCCCGCCTTCAGGTCGGCCACGGCCTCGTTGACGTCGTCGATGGCGATCCTCTTGGTCACCATGCCCTCGAGGTCGAGCCGGCCATTGCGCCACAGGTTGAGCATGCGGGCGAAGTCGCTGCGCACGTCGGCCGAGCCGTAGTACGAGCCCATGAGCGTCTTCTCCTGGAAGAACAGCTCGAAGGCGCTGAACGAGACCATCTCCTGCGGGGCACCCACGCCGATGATGCAGGTGGTGCCGCCGCGGCGGGTGGCGTCGTAGGCGCTACGCATGGTCAGGGGCAGGCCGATGGCCTCGAAGGCGAAGTCGAAGCCGTCGCCGCCGGTGATCTGCTGCGAGGCGTCGCCCAAACCGTCGGGCTTGACCGCGTGGGTGGCCCCGAAGCGCTGGGCATCCTCCAGCTTGGAGTCGACCAGGTCGACCGCCACGATCTCCGAGGCGCCGGCCACCTTGGCCCCCTGGATGGCGGAGATGCCCACGCCACCGCAGCCGAACACCACGACCGACGACCCGGGCGTCACCTTGGCGGTGTTGAGGGCCGCGCCCACGCCGGTCATGACGCCGCAGCCCACCAGCGAGGCGATCTCGTGCGGGGTCTCCGGGTCGATCTTCACCACGCCCTGCTCGGGCATGATCATCTCCTCGGCCCAGGTGCCCGAGCCCGCGAAGCCGGCCACCGGGGCGCCGTCGAGCATGAAGTGCGGGAGCATCCCGACGCCGAACGTGATGTTCATGCACAGGTTGGGCTGCTTGCGGTCGATGCAGTACTTGCAGGAGCCGCAGGGGGCACTCCAGGCGATGATCACGTGGTCGCCGGGCTGGACCGAGGTCACGCCCTCGCCCACCTCGGCCACCACGCCCGCGCCCTCGTGGCCGGGGATGAATGGCGCCGGCTGGGGGATGGTGCCGTTCATGCCCGAGACGTCGGAGTGGCACACGCCGGTCGCCATGATCTTGACCTTGACCTGGCCCGGACCGACCGGTCCCAGCTCGACGTCGTCGCGGATCTCGAGCTTCTCGTCACCGGTGTTGCGGAGCAGTGCTGCGCGCATGGCGTCCCTTCCCCTCTGGCTCTCGGACGGTCTGGCGCGCAGCGTACCGGTCTGACCCAACCTCAGAAAGTCGAGGTAGGAGCCCTTGACCGAAAGGTCAGGTCCCAGTCAGGCGAAGCGGTCGGCGATCAGCTCGCTGGCCTGGCGCAACTCGGCCGCCACCCAGGTGGAGTCGCCCATGCCGTTGGCCCACGAGATGGTGGCCGACCACCACACGTGGCCCAGGACCTTGGCCGCCGCCGCCTCCAGCGCGGGGTCGACATCCTCTGGGAAGGCCGCCTCCATGATGCGGGCCATGGCCGCGGTGACCTCGCCGATGGCGTCCACGCTGGCCGGGTCGCCCGCGGTCATGGCTGCGATCACCGCCCGCGTCAGGCGCGGCTCGCGGTCCATCGAGCCCACCGCCCGGCCGAGCACGTCCATGATGCGGTCGACCGTGGTCGCCCCCGTGGGCGGATGGCGCGTGACCCGCTGCTCCAGGTCGCCGAGCCACTGCACCATCACCGCCAGCAGCAGGGCGTCCTTGGACGGGAAGTAGCGGTAGATGGTGCCCAGCGCCACCTCGCCCCGGGACGCGACGTCCCGCATCTGGACGGCGTCGTAGCCGCCCTCGGCCGCCAGCTCCTGGGCGGCTCGGATGACGCGCTCACGCCGGGCCGCCTGGCTCTTGGTCAGAGTGGCTTCGGCCATCGCCCCGGCAACCTACCGGCTGACCAGGTCACGGAACGGTATGGCCTTGTCCTCGCGGGGCTCCGCCGGCAGGCCCAGGGCCCGCTCGCCCACGATGTTGGCCTGGACCTGGTCGCTGCCCCCGGCGATGCGCATGGAGGGCGAGTGCAGGAACCGCCGCAGCCACATGCCGTCGTCCACCACGTCGTCGCCCGCCAGCATGCCGTGGGCGCCCTGGGCCGCGATGGCGGTGCGGGTGAGGGCCTGCATGTAGCGGGCGAACGCCAGCTTCATCACCGACGCCTCGGCCCCGGGCCGGCGGCCCTGGCTCAGCGCGGTCTGGGTGCGGTAGCGCAGGAACCGCAGCAGCTCGAAGCGGATGTGAGCGTCGACGATGTGCTGGCGCAGGACGGGCTCGTCGTTCGACCCGCACTGTGCCGCCAGTGCGCGCAGATGAGCGGGGGTGACCCCGGTGCCGCCGGCGATGGACGAGCGCTCGCTGTTCAGCGTGGTCTGGGCGATGCGCCAACCGTCGCCCGGGCCGCCCAGCATGTCGGCCTCGGGGACGCGCACGGCGTCGAGGAACACCTCGGAGAAGTGGGCCTCGCCGGTCATCTGGCGCAGCGGGCGCACCTCGATCCCGGGCGTGGCCATGTCGAGCAGGAAGTAGCCGATGCCCTGGTGCTTGGGGACCGAGGTGTCGGTGCGAGCCAGCAACATGCCGTAGCGCGCCCGGTCCGGCGAGGAGGTCCACACCTTCTGGCCGGTCACGACCCACTCGTCACCGTCGCGGACGGCCCGGGTGGCCAGGCCGGCCAGGTCGGAGCCCGCGCCGGGCTCGGAGAACAGCTGGCACCACAGCTCGTCGCCCCGCAGCAGCGGCGGCAGGAACCGCTCCTTCTGCTCCTCGGTGCCGTGCGCCAGGATGGTGGGCCCGGCCATGCCGATCGAGATCATGAAGGCGCCGTTGGACACGCCGTAGTTGGCCTGCTCCTGGCCGAAGATGACCTGCTCGATGGGCTTGCCGCCCCGCCCGCCGTACTCCTTGGGCCAGGTGATGCCGGCCCACCCGCCGTCGTAGAGGGTGCGCTGCCATGCCTGGCAGCGGTTGATGTAGGTGGCCTCGTCGTAGGCGCCGGTCCACAGGCCCGCGGAGAAGTCGTCCGGGTGCCCCTTGGGAATGGCGTGGGCGTCGAGCCAGCCCCGCGCCTCGGCCCGGAACGCAGCTTCCTCCGGCGTGTCGTCGATGTCCACCGACTCAGACTAGAACGTGTTCTACCATCGCTCCCAGGCCGGCGGGCGCGCCTGCCATGCTGGCACGGTGCCGTCCGATCCCATCCCGAGCCTCACCCGGTTCGGCTGGCGAGAGCTGGCGCGGGGAGCCGAGATCTGGGTGGGACTCGCGCTGCGCGTGACCCGGGCGCTGGTGGTCTTCGCCGTGCGCCATCCCCGGCGCCTGCTGGCCGCCCGCCGCGACTCCGGGGCCCGACGGGCTCTGGCCGATGCGGCCAGCCTGGGGCTGGTGGAGGCGTTCATGGCGCTCGGCCCCACCTTCGTGAAGCTGGGCCAGATGATCGCCTCGTCGCCGGGCATGTTCCCCGCTCCGCTGGCTGACGCCTGCCTGCGCACGCTGGACGACGTGCCGCCCTTCCCCGCGGATGAGGCGCTCGCCATCGTGGAGGACGACCTGGGCGTGGCCGCGGCCGACGCCTTCGCCGAGTTCGACCCGGTGCCGCTGTCGGCCGCGTCGATCGCCCAGGTGCACGGGTGCATCCTGCGGGACGGGCGGCCGGCCGTGCTCAAGATCCAGCGACCGGACATCGCCGACCGCATGAACCGCGACCTGCGGATGATGTACCGGCTGGCCCGCGTCGTGGATCGCACCCGCACCGGTCACCTGCTCAACGCTCCGGGGGTCGTCGAGGATCTGCACCAGGTCACCAACGAGGAGCTCAACTTCGTCCTCGAGGCCCACCGCCAGACCGCATTCCGCGACAACATCGGCGCCTTCGGCGACAACGCCTGGATCACCGCCCCCGAGGTGTACTGGGACCATTGCGGGCCCCGCGTGATCTGCATGGAGCGCCTCTACGGCACCCCGCTCGACCGCTTCGACTACGTGCGGGCCCGCGGCATCGACGGTGAGCTGGCGTTGCGCCGCGGCCTCAAGGTGTGGACCGAGGCGGCGCTCGTCCACGGCCCGTTCCACGGCGACGTGCACGCCGGCAACATCTGGCTGCTGGACGACGGCCGGGCCGCGTACCTCGACTTCGGCATCATGGGCGAGCTGCCCGCCGACCACCGCCAGGCGGTGCGCGACGCCCAGTTCACCCTCATGATCGACGGCGACTACTCCCGCATCGTCCGGGCCTGGCAGCGCATCGGGATCCTCACCGCCGACGTCGGGCCGGTCGACGAGGTGGCGGCCCGGCTGAAGACCGTGCTCGACCCCATGTTCGACCTGGCCCTCGGCGACGTGAGCCTGGCCGAGCTGCTGCGCCAGCAGGTCGAGCTCCAGCGGGAGTACGGCGCTCGGGCCGTGCGGGAGCTCGTGCTGGTGTCCAAGCAGCTCATGTACTTCGAGCGCTACGCCAAAGAGCTGGCCCCCGCCTACAACATGGCCCGCGACCTGTTCCTCGTGCAGAACGTGTTCCCCGAGGACGTGGCCCGCGTGGTGGCCGAGCGGGGCATCACGCTGCCGGACGACTCGGTGCCGCTGCTGCGCCCGCCAGCGCCC
>DASRJN010000709.1:0-2010 GCA_035649455.1 Acidimicrobiales bacterium | reverse complement strand
GCCGCCCCCGGGGAGCGTGTCGACAGCCTCGAGGGGGGCGGCCCCGCGTTCAACAGGACACCCCGGCGACGCCACTGACATCGCCCCGTTCGGATGAAGTTCCCTGGTCCCGCTCAGGAACCGGAACGCTCGCAGTCGAGGGCCTGCATCGCCGCGTCCCACGACTGCTCGAAGTCGTCCGCCGCCGACCGCGCCGCGTCGCCCGCAGCCTGCAGGGTCTCGTCGTCGGGCAGGTTCTCGACCGTTGACTCGAACTGGTCGAAAGCGGACTGGAGGGCGGTCCCGAGCGCGCCCGCCAGGGCCGAGCCCGAGCCGGCCACGTCCGACACGTCGGACCGCAGTTGGGCGAGGCCGTCCTTGACGTCGGCGATGGTGGTCGTCTCGGGATCTCCCCCGATGTCCTGCACCGTGGAGTCGAGGCTCTCCAGGCTGTCGCACAGCTCCTGGGCCGACTCCACCACCGACGACCCGCTGCCGTTCTCGGTCGTCTCGGTGGTGTCGCTGCTGCCGTCGTCGTCGTCCCCGCAGCCCGCGGCCCCGGCCAGGGCCACGACCACCGCCGCTACGCAGAGTGCTCGGCAGGCGCCACTCCTCGTCATGGACCCAGGGGGCCACACGCCGGCCGAGCCGGACATCACCCGGCGAGGATGAATCGGGCGGCGAATCCGGTTCATAGTCCGAGGAGGCGAGGACGGTAGCCTCGCGTGATACCTATGAGCCGCTTCCTCGACCTCGTGAACGAGCGTGTCGTCGTCTATGACGGCGCGTTCGGTACCTACGTCCAAGAGCTGGGCCTGACAGCCGACGACTTCGGCGGGCCCGAGCTCGAGGGCTGCAACGAGATGCTGGTCCTGACCCGGCCCGACGTGATCGCCGGCATGCACGATGCGATGTTCCGGGCGGGTGTGGACGTGGTCGAGACCGCGAGCTTCGGCTCCTTCGCGGTGCCGCTCGGCGAGTACAACATCTCCGAGCGGGCCCACGAGATGTGCGTCGCCTCGGCCCGCATCGCCCGCGAGGTGGCCGATGGCTACGGCGGGTTCGTGGCCGGATCGATGGGGCCGGGCACCAAGTCGCCGTCGCTCGGCCAGATCGGCTTCGTCGACCTGCGCGACGCCTACGAGGTCATGGCCCGCGGCCTGCTCGAAGGCGGCGCCGACCTGCTGATCGCCGAGACCCACTTCGATCTGCTGGCGGCCAAGGCCGCGGTCATCGGTGCCCGCCGCGCCATGGCCGCCACCGGTCGCGATGTGCCGATCCAGCTCCAGGTCACCATGGAGCAGACCGGCACCATGCTGCTCGGCACCGAGATCGGCGCGGCCCTCACCGCCCTCGGGGCGCTGCGGCCCGACGTGTTCGGCCTCAACTGCGCCACCGGCCCGTCCGAGATGCACGAGCACCTGCGCCACCTCTCGGCCAACTCCCCCTTCCCCATCTCGTGCCTGCCCAACATGGGCCTGCCGTCGGTGGTCGACGGCAAGATGCACTACGACCTCACGGCCGAGGCGCTGGTCGAGTACCAGACCCGCTTCATCACCGAGCTGGGCGTGCGGGTGGTGGGCGGCTGCTGCGGCTCCACGCCCGAGCACATCCGCCAGCTGGCGGCGGCGGCCAAGGACCTGACCCCGGCGCGCCGGGAGGCCCGCTCTGAGGACGCCGCCGCGTCGATGTTCAGCTCGGTGCCCTTCCACCAGGACGCCAGCTTCCTCATCATCGGCGAGCGCACCAACGCCAACGGCTCCAAGAAGTTCCGGGACACGATGCTGGCCGGCGACTGGGACTCGTGCGTGCGCATCGCCCGCGACCAGGAGCGTGAGGGCGCCCACGTGCTCGACGTGTGCGTCGACTACGTCGGCCGCGACGGCACGCTCGACATGGACGAGATCGCCAGCCGCTTCGCCACCCAGGTCACGGTGCCCCTGGTGCTCGACTCCACCGAGCCCCCGGTCATCGAGGCCGGGCTCCAGCACCTCGGCGGCCGGGCCATCCTCAACTCGGCCAACCTGGAGG
>DASRJN010000708.1:0-18564 GCA_035649455.1 Acidimicrobiales bacterium | reverse complement strand
GTGGGGGCGGGTCTCGGCCAGACCACCTCGACCGGGGAGCCGACCCTGATCCCCCCGACCGTCGACATCACCACCACCGGCCAGGAGCTGACCGTCGACGGCATCCGGATCGTGTTCCAGGTCACCCCGGGGACCGAGGCGCCGGCGGAGATGAACTTCTACTTCCCCGACCACCGGGCCCTGTGCGCGGCCGAGAACACCTCCCACACGCTGCACAACATCCTGACCCTGCGGGGCGCGGTGGTTCGCGACGCGCACGACTGGGCCCACTACCTGACCGAGACCATCGGGCTGTGGGGGCTCGACCTGGACGTGGTGTTCGCCTCGCACCACTGGCCCACCTGGGGCCGCGAGCGTGCCGTCGAGTTCCTCGCCACGCAGCGCGACATGTACCTCTACCTGCACGACCAGACCCTGCGCCTGATCAACCAGGGCTACGTGGGCTCCGAGATCGCCGAGATGCTGGAGATGCCCCCGGCGCTGGCGGCGGCCTGGCACACCCACGGCTACTACGGCTCGGTCAGCCACAACGTGAAGGCGATCTACCAGCGCTATCTCGGCTGGTACGAGGGCAACCCCGCCCGCCTCTGGCGCCATCCCCCGGAAGCTGCGGCCCAGCGCTACGTCGCCGCCATGGGCGGCGCCGACGCCGCGGTGGCCGTGGCGCAGAAGGCCTACGACGACGGCGACTACCGCTGGGCCGTCGAGGTCCTCGACCACGTCCTGTTCGACGACGAGCCGCAACATGCCCGAGCCCTCCAGGCCGTCGCCATGGAGCAGCTCGCGTACGGAGCCGAGAACGGCACCTGGCGCAACGCCTACCTCGCGGGCGCGGCCGAGCTGCGCCACGGCAGCTTCGGGACCCCGACGACCATCGGGCCCGACCTGCTCGGCGCCCTCACGGTCACCCAGGTGTTCGACAGCGTCGCCATCCGCATCGACGGCCCCCGCGCCTGGGACGAGCACCTGACGCTGTCGTGGGTCATCAGCGACACGGGCGCCACCTACATCACCGAGCTGCGCAACGGCGCTCTCAACCACCGCCAGGTCGACGCCCCCGCTCCCGGCACCTGCTTCACGCTCACCCGGTCGGCGCTCATCGGGCTCGTCACCGGCACCCTCGACGCCGCCCAGGCGGTAGCGGACGGCACCGTCACCATCTCGGGTGATCCCACCGGCCTCCAGCGCCTGATCTCGCTGATCGCGCCCGTCGATCCCAACTTCGCCATCGTGACCCCGTGACGGCCCGAGGAGACACCATGGTCCGAGCCCGCCTGCTCGCGGCCGGGGCCGCGCTCCTGCTGCTCACCGCTCTCGCCGCCTGTGGCGACGACGATACGGTCAGCTCCGTGGCCTCCGACGACGACGACCGCAGCGGCATCCCGCTGGAGGAGACCACCTGGGTGCTGACGGCCGACGCCCCGCTCGGTGTGGCGCTGGAGGCGGTTGCGGTGACCGCCCAGTTCCAGGACGGCAGGGTCAGCGGCCACAGCGGCTGCAACCGGTACACCGCGTCGTACACGGTCGACGGCGACTCGCTCACCATCGGCCCCGACATCGGCGGCACCAGCATGGCCTGCCCACCCGCACAGATGGCCGTGGAGCGGGCCTACCTCGATCGGCTGCCCCAGGTGGCCAAGTACGCCATCGACGGCAAGACGCTGACCATGACCGACGACCAGGGCGAGACCGTCCTCCGCTACGAGGCGACCGAGGGGTCCGAGGCCATCCAGGGCGACTGGGAGGTGACCAGCTACTACGCGGGCACCGCCATCACCTCGGTCCTGGGCAACGTCACCATGACCGCCAAGTTCGAGGACGGCACCGTCAGCGGCAACACCGGGTGCAACAGCTTCAGCGGCCCCTACGAGATCGACGGGCAGAACATCACCATCGGCCCGCTGGAGTCGACCCTCGCCGCCTGCCCGACACCCGAGCTGGACACCCAGCAGACCAGCTACCTCAACGCCCTGCAGCTGGCCAAGACCTTCCAGGTCACCGGGGACCAGCTCGACCTGTTCCGGGAGGGCGGCACCTACGCGGTGAGCTTCGTGTCCGGCTGACCGCACAGCCTCTTGCCAAGTCACAAGCTAACGGTTATCTTCGGGATAACCGTTAGCTTGGAGGCTCGATGCAGCAAGAAGTGGTGCTGGCGATGCTGGCCAAGGAGCCCTCGCATGGCTATGAGCTGCGAGGGCGGTTGAGGCACGCGTTGGGCCCGCTCGGGGACGGGATGAACCCCGGGCACGTGTACGTCACCCTGACCCGGCTGGAGAAGGCGGGCCTGGTGAGGGGCGAGCTGGCCGCCGGCTCGCCCGACCGGGCCGACCGAAAGGTGTACGAGCTGACCCCGGACGGCCAGCAGCGGGTGGCCGAGTGGCTGGCGGACATGGAGTGGCCCAAGCCCGACCTGGCGGAGTTCCACCTCAAGCTGATCGCGGCGGCGGCCTCAGGGCTGGCCGATCCGGTCACCATCGTGGACACCCAGCGCCGCGAGCTGTTGCGCCGGCTGCGCGACGCCCAGCGCGCCGCGCTGGACGAGGAGGACGGCTCGGACGCCTCCCTGTTGCTGGAGGGCATCGTGCTGCGCCTGCAGGCCGACCTGCGCTGGTTGGAGGCCTGTGAGCAGACCTGGACGAAGAGAAAGGCGGGATCATGAGCGACCACGAGGACACCTTTGTGCTTCGGGCCCGGGAACTGCGAAAGCACTACGGCCGCGGCGAGGGGCTGGTGCGGGCGGTCGACGGGGTCGATCTCGACGTCGCCCGCGGCGAAGCGGTGGCGGTGA
This sequence comes from Acidimicrobiales bacterium, assembly GCA_035649455.1. GTDB lineage: Bacteria > Actinomycetota > Acidimicrobiia > Acidimicrobiales > VFJN01 > ZC4RG19. Next base: position 15,776 of record DASRJN010000708.1, on the reverse strand, counting down.
TGGGTCCCAGCGGCTGCGGCAAGTCCACCCTGCTGCACCTGCTCGGCGGGCTGGACCGGCCCTCCGACGGCGAGGTCACGCTCGCGGGTCGGCGCATCGACCGCCTGGGCGAGCGCGCTCTGGCCCGGATGCGGCGCACCGACGTCGGCTTCGTCTTCCAGGCGTTCCACCTGATGGAAGAGCTCACCGCAGTGGAGAACGTCGAGCTGCCGGCCCTCGTGGGCGGTCGCTCGCCGCGGGCCGCCCGTCGCCGCGCGACGGAGCTGCTGGAGCAGATCGGGCTCGCCGACCGGGCCGGCTTCCTGCCCTCCGCGCTCTCCGGCGGTCAGCGCCAGCGGGTGGCGATCGCCCGGGCGCTGGTCAGCGACCCGTTGGTGGTGTTCGCCGACGAGCCCACCGGCAACCTCGACAGCGCCGCCACCGTGGACGTGCTGCGCCTGTTCGACCGTTTGCACAAGGCCGGCCAGACGCTGGTCATCGTGACCCACGACGAGCGGATCGCGGCCACCGCCGACCGGCTCATCTCCATGCGCGACGGCGCCTTCGTCGACGAGACCCGGTTGTCCGGCGGCACCAGTGGGCGGCTGGGGGACCTGGTCGGGCTGGAGGGCTGAGGCGTGGGCCGCATCCTGCTCGTCGCCCGCCTCGTCGCCCGGAACTTGCGCCGCCGGCCGGCCGAGGCCGCCCTCCTCCTACTCGCGATCACGGCCGCCACCACCACGCTCACGCTCGGCCTGGCCCTGCACGGGGTCACCGACGACCCCTACCAGGCCACCCGCGAGGCCACCGCGGGCCCCGACATCGTGGCCAGCGCTGCCCCCGACATCCTCTCCGGGGGGCCTGCCGATGTAGCGGGCCTGGAGGCGCTCGCGGACGAGTCCGGCGTCGCGGAAAGCAGCGGGCCGTACCCGCTCGTCGGCGCGGAGCTGGACACGGACGGCGGGCCCGCCACGCGACTCACGCCGGCCGGCGAGGTGATCGGCGGCGCCGCGGGCGTGTGGGCCATGGGCCGCGACGACCACGAGGCGTCGGTCGACCGGCCGAAGGTGACGGACGGCACCTGGGTGCGGGACGGAGGAGCGGTGCTGGAGGCGGGCTTCGCCCATGCGCTCGGCGTCGGCCCCGGCGACCCGGTCACGCTGCGGACCCGCCTGTGCACGTTCATGACCCCCAACCACCCCGAAGAGGAATGCCACGTCGTCAACGAGCGGTCGTTCGAGGTGGTCGGCGTGGCGGTCACCGCCGCGGCGAGGCCGTACCCGGATGTGTGCTTCGAGCTGTTCTGCTCGTGGTTCGGGGAGCGAGTGGAGGAGGCCATGGAGGCCGGCCCGCCCCCGACCGATCCTCCGCCCGGACCGGGCGGCGAGGATCCGTTCGAGGACGCCTTGCATGCCACGGAGCCGGTCGAGCCGGGCCTGGTCTGGCTCACCGACGCCGACGCCCGGCGGCTGTCGCCGGGAGACGAGTGGCTGTCCTACGTCGTGAACCTGAAGCTGGAGGACCCGACGGCCGCGCCGGCGTTCGCCGATGCCCACCAGACGCTCATGTCGGAGCGCCAGCTGCTGGAACCGTGGCAGGGCATCCAGGACGGTCACGACCAGGTGGTGCAGGACCAGCAGGAGGTCCTGCGCATCGGGAGCTGGCTGCTCGGGCTGCTGGCCGCGGCCAGCGTGGCCGTCCTGGTCGGCGGCCGGTTGGCCGACCAGACCCGGCGTGTCGGGTTGCTCAAGGCGGTCGGCGGCAGCCCGCGCCTCGTGGCTGTGGTGCTGCTCGCCGAGTACACGGTCCTGGCGCTGCTGGCGGCCGCGGCCGGGCTGATAGCCGGATGGCTGGCCGCTCCGCTGCTGACCGATGCCGGGGCCGGACTGCTCGGCCGGGCCGGCGCGCCCAGCCTCACCCTCGCCACGGTGGGCGTGGTCACGGCCGTGGCCCTCGTGGTCGCCATCGTCGCCACCTTCGTCCCGGCCATCCGCGCGGCCCGCACCAGCACCGTCCGCGCCCTGGCCGATGCGGCCCGCACTCCCCGGCGCATGCCCTGGCTGATCGCGATCTCGGCCCGCCTGCCGGTTCCGCTGCTGCTCGGGCTGCGGCTGGGCGCCCGCCGGCCCCGACGCCAGGTGCTGAGTGCCGCCATCGTGGCCATCGCGGTCTGTGGGATCGTCGCGGCGCTGGCGGCACGGGCCACGCTCGACCACGACGCCATGCTGGTCGGCGGGTCCGATCCCGCGAGCGCGCGCCTCAACCAGGTGCTGCTCGTGATCACGGTCATGCTGGGCGCCCTCGCGGCCGTCAATGCCATCTTCGTCACCTGGGCCACCGCGCTCGATGCCCGGCACGCCTCGGCTTTGGCTCGCGCGCTCGGTGCCACTCCCCAGCAGGTCAGCTCCGGGCTGTCCGCCGCCCAGGTGCTGCCCACGCTGGCCGGCGCCGCCCTGGGCGTCCCCGCCGGCCTCGCCCTGTTCGGCGCCCTGAGCGGCGACGAGATCGCCCACCCGGCGTCGTGGCAGCTGGTCGTGGTGGTGGCGGGGACGGTCCTGGTGGTGGCCGCGCTCACCACCGTCCCGGCCCGGCTCGGTGCCCGCCGCCCCGCCGCCGAGACGCTCCAGGCCGAGCTCGCCTGAATCCCCGCGCGTTCTGGGCTGCCCGACCTGCGTTCACGCGCTAGCACTTAGGGGCAGTTGACCCCTGAGAGGGAGATGAGGATGTCACACGTGTTCCTGTCCGATGACTGGTTCGACGCCGTCGAAGAGCTGCGGGACGAGATGCCCGAGCCTCCCGCGGCCCTGAAGGACCTGGTCATCAACATCGTCGTCGCGGGCGGCCCCGACGGAGACCGCGAGATCCACATGGCCGGTGGGCAGTTCGAGCGCGGCCTCGCCGAGGGTGCTCCGACCAAGCTCACGGTCCCCTTCGACGTGGCCAAGTCGATGTTCATCGACGGCAACCAGCAGGCCGGCATGCAGGCGTTCATGTCGGGCCAGATCAAGGTGGAGGGCGACATGTCCCGGCTCATGGCCATGCAGGCCGCCGGGGGACCGACGCCCGAGCAGGTCGCCCTGCAGGAGAAGCTGAAGGCGCTCACGGCCTGAGCCGGTGAGCGTTCGTCCCGTGGGCCCCGGCGTGTGGCGGCACGCCGGCCCGCGGGTGGCTAGCCCGCCTCCCGGTGGTCGTCCGAGTCGTCGGGGCCGCGCTCGGGGCGGGTGATGTCGATGCCGAGGGACTCCGCGGCGCGGAAGACCTCCTCGTCGAGGTCGCGCAGCTCGACCTGCTCGCCGTCCTCGCCCACCACTTCGATGTCGAGGCCCAGGCCGCGGGTCTCGCGGATCATCACCTTGAAGCTCTCGGGGATCCCCGGCTCGGGCAGGTTCTCGCCCTTGACGATGGCCTCGTACAGCTTCACGCGGCCCAGCACGTCGTCGGACTTGACGGTCAGCATCTCCTGGAGCGTGTAGGCCGCCCCGTAGGCCCACAGCGCCCACACCTCCATCTCGCCCAGCCGCTGGCCGCCGAACTGCGCCTTGCCGCCCAGCGGCTGCTGCGTGATCGCGGAGTACGGGCCGGTCGAGCGGGTGTGGACCTTGTCGTCCACCATGTGGACGAGCTTCAGGATGTACACCCAGCCCACGGTGACCGGCTGGTCGAACGGCCGGCCGCTGCGGCCGTCGATCAGCCGGGCCTTGCCGTCCGGCCCGACCAGCCGCCCGCCGTCGGGCGTCTCCGGCCGCAGGCTGGTGAGGGCCTCGCGGATGGTCGGGTGGTCGCCGGCGCGGTCGCGCTCGTCCCAGTGGGCGCCGTCGAACACGGGCGTGGCCACGTAGGTGGCGGGCCGGGCGGTGGGCGAGGTCTTGCGGCTGCCGCCGGCGGGGGAGCCGGGCTCGCCGGCCCCCGCGTGGCCGTCCCAGCCCCAGCGGGCGGCGTAGCCCATGTGCGCTTCCATCACCTGGCCCACGTTCATCCTCGGCGCCACGCCCAGCGGATTGAGGATGATGTCGACCGGCGTGCCGTCCTCCAGGTAGGGCATGTCCTCGATCGGGAGGATCTTGGAGATGACGCCCTTGTTGCCGTGGCGCCCGGCCAGCTTGTCGCCGACCGAGATCTTGCGCTTCTGGGCGACGTACACCCGCACCAGCTGGTTCACGCCCGGGGCCAGCTCGTGGCCGTCCTCGCGGGTGAACACCTTGACGTCGATGACCTTGCCGGTGTCGCGGTGGGGGACCTTGAGGGAGGAGTCGCGAACCTCGCGGGCCTTGTCGCCGAAGATGGCGCGCAGCAGGCGCTCCTCGGGCGTGAGCTCGGTCTCGCCCTTGGGCGTGACCTTGCCCACCAGCACGTCGCCCGTCTCGACCTCGGCGCCGATGCGGATGATGCCCCGCTCGTCGAGGTCCTTCAGCATCTCCTCGGACAGGTTGGGGACGTCGCGGGTGATCTCCTCCGGGCCGAGCTTGGTGTCCCGGGCGTCGACCTCGTACTCGTGGATGTGGATCGACGTGAGCACGTCGTCGCGCACGAGCCGCTCGCTGATGATCACGGCGTCCTCGAAGTTGTAGCCCTCCCAGGACATGTAGGCGGCCAGCAGGTTCTTGCCGAGGGCCAGCTCGCCGCCGTCGGTCGACGGCCCGTCGGCCAGGACATCGCCGGCCCGCACCCGGTCGCCTTCCCGCACCGCGGGCTTCTGGTCCACGCAGGTGTCCTGGTTCGAGCGCTCGAACCGGGACAGCCGGTGCACCCGGCGCCGAGCCCCTCGCCCCGGCTCCAGGTACTCGACCGTGACGTGGTCGGCCGCCACGTCGGTCACGGTGCCGTCCGCGTCGGCCAGCACCATGGCGCCGCCGTCCCTCGCGGCGCGTGCCTCCATGCCGGTGCCGACGAAGGGCGCCTCCGGGCGCACGAGGGGCACCGCCTGCTTCTGCATGGACGCGCCCATGAGCGCCCGCGTGGGGTCGTTGTGCTCGACGAAGGGGATCAGCGACGTGCCCACCGACACGATCTGGCGGGGCGACACGTCCATGAGCTGGACCTCTGACGGCGGCACTGTGCAGATCTCGGTGGTGGCGCCGAAGAAGGTCTCCCGCTCGAGCTGCACCCTCAGGTCGGAGAGCGAGGCGGCCTGCGGGTTCCGCCGCGCGAGGACGTCGTGGCCCAACAGCTCGCCGCCGGGGCCCAGCGGGGTGTTGGCCTGGGCGACGACGTAGTCCTCCTCCTCGTCGGCGGTGAGCCACACGATCTCGCCGGTCACCCTGCCGTCGACCACCTGGCGGTAGGGCGCCTGGATGAAGCCGAACTCGTCGAGCCGGGCATAGCTGGCCAACGCGCCCTGGAGCCCGATGTTGGGACCCTCGGGGGTCTCGATGGGGCACATGCGACCGTAGTGGGAGAAGTGGACGTCGCGGACCTCGAAGCCGGCCCGCTCCCGCGTGAGCCCGCCGGGCCCGAGGGCCGAAAGGCCGCGCCGGTGGGCGAGGCCGGACAGGGGGTTGACCTGGTTCATGAACTGGGAGAGCTGGCTGCTGCCGAAGAACTCCTTGAGGGATGCCACCACCGGCCGGATGTTGATCAGCGACTGGGGCGTGATGGCCTCGACATCCTGGGTGGTCATGCGTTCGCGCACGACCCGCTCCATGCGGGACAGGCCGATGCGCACCTGGTTCTGGATCAGCTCGCCCACCGAGCGGATGCGGCGGTTGGCGAAGTGGTCCTGGTCGTCGAGGCGATAGCCGGGGACGCCCGCGGCCAGCGACAGCAGGTAGGTGGAGGCGGCGAGCACCTCGACCGGGGTCAGGGTCAGCTGCCCCGGAGCGGGCCGCTCGACGCCGGTGAGGCCGAACCGCTCGCTGATGCGCTCGACCTCGGGCCCCAGCTTGCGGTCGACCTTGTGCCGGCCGACGCGCCCCAGGTCATAGCGGCGAGGGCGGAAGAACGCGCCCTCGAGGTAGTTGCGGGCCGCCTCGGGGGTGGCGTGCTCGCCCGGGCGGGCCCGGCGGAAGATCTCGATGAGCGCCTCGTCCTGGCTGGGCGCGAGGTCGCGGTCCTTCTCCCACTGGCCGGTGAGGAACCCGAAGTGGCGTACGAAGGCGTCGAGGAAGCCGGGGTGGGTCTCGTCGTCGAAGCCGATCGCGCGCAGGAGCACGAACAGGCTGAGGCGGCGCTTACGGGCCACCCGGCAGCCGGCGGTGGGGTCCTTGCCCGGCTTGTGCTCGACGTCGAACTCGAGCCACTCGCCCCGGTTGGGGTGGACGGTGCCCTTGACCAGCTGGTGCTTGTCCAGGTTGCGGAGGCGGTAGCGCTCGCCTGCCTGGAAGATCACGCCGGGGCTACGCACCAGCTGGGACACCACGACGCGCTCGGTGCCGTTGACGATGAAGCTGCCGGTGGCGGTCATCATCGGGAAGTCGCCCAGGTAGACCGTCTGCTCCTTGATCTCGCCGGTGGTGGTGTTGACGAATCGGGCGCGCACGAACAGCGGTGCCGCATAGGTCATGTCCTTGGCGCGGCACTCGTCCGGCGAGAACTTGGGCGGGGGCCGCAGGTCCTCCTCGTCGGGGTCGAACTCGAGCTCGAGGCGCAGCGTGCCGGTGAAGTCCTCGATGGGGCTGATGTCGCTCAGGGTCTCGGCGAGGCCGGTCCGGAGGAATCGGTCGAACGACGACCGCTGGATGCCCAGCAGGTCCGGGGGCTCGAGGACTTCGTCGAGGTTGGCGAAGCAGTAACGGTGCCGGGCAGCGGTGCGAGCAGGCATGGACGCTCCTCGTCGCAGGGGAAAACGCGCAAATCGGCCCGCCAAAACGGGCCAATCCACCATACGACGAAGCTCACATTCGGTCAATACCTACGTGAGTAAACTCTCGCCTTCACTCGCTTGCACTACCAGTATACCACATCCTGACGACTCAGTCCTGCCAGTTCGGCGTCAGTATGCGTGACCAGGTAAGACTAGCACAGGCTATACCGCCTGGGAAGGGGGATTTTCCCCGAAGCCTTCCCCTGCCATTGTCAGGCCCCTGAGCACGGCATTTACCCCTTCCAGGCATCCCCATAGGGCCTTCAGGTCGACTCGACGAGGGCCAGCACGCGGGTGGGGCTGCCGGAGCCGCCGACGATGGGGAGCGGTGATGCGATGACGACCGCGCCGGTGGCGGGGAGGCGGCTCAGGTTGGCCAGCTGGGTGAGGCCGTACTTGCCGTGGCCGAGGAAGTAGGAGTGGCACGGGAACGGCGGGTCGAACGAGTGGGCCCGCCCGGCGTCGGTGCCGACCGTCTCCACGCCGAGGCCGAGGATCGCGCTCTCCTCGGCCAGCCAGCGGGCGCACTCGGCCGAGAGCCCGGGGGTGTGGGGACCGGTCTCGTCGGCGTTGAGGAAGCGGGCCTGGTCGGCGGCCCGCTCGTCCCAGCCGGTGCGGTACAGCAGCCAGCCACCCTCCGGCAGCGACCCGTGCTCGGACTCCCAGGCCCGGACGTCGTCGATCTCCAGCAGGTAGTCGGGGTCGGCCGCGCACTCGGCCGTCTTGTCGATGACGACCGCGCTCGCCACCAGCTGGGCCGGCGGCACCTGGGAGACGTCGAGGCCGTCCTGGCCCGTCACCCAGTGGACGGGGGCGTCGAAGTGGGTGCCCACGTGTTCGCCGGTCGCGAAGGCGTTCCAGTACCAGGCCGGTCCCCGCTCGTCGTAGCGGCTGATCTCCTCGAGCGTGAAGCCGGGCGTGTTGGCGAACGGCTCCGGCAGCTGGATGATCGGCGTGGCGTCCGACAGCGGGGCAGTCAGGTCGATCACCTCGACGCGGCCGGAGCCGATGGCCGTGAGCAGATCCTGCAGGGCACTCATGAAGGCACTCCTCGGTGCTGGGTGGGTGTTCGGTCAGTGGGCGCGGAAGGCCTCGGACAGCCACTCCGCCACGACGCTGGGCTCGACCTTGGCGTCGACGACCATCGGTCCCGGCCGCGCCTCGATCCAGCGCTCGACCGCCGCCAGGTCCTCGACCCGCCGGACGGTGACGCCCTCGGCGCCCGCGGCGCGGCCGAGCGCGGCGAAGTCGCTGTCCGGGAAGCGCACGATGTCGAGCGGCTCCCCGTGGGGCCCGAAGTGGTGCACCTCGGCACCGTAGGCGGCGTCGTTGTACACCACGACCAGCAGCGGCAGGCCCAGGCGGCCGACGGTGTCGAGCTCGCCGGCGGCCATCAGCGCGCCACCGTCGCCCAGCGCGGCGATGGTCACCCGGTCGGGGCGGGCCACCGCGGCGCCGATGGCGCTGGCCAGGCCCAGGCCGATCGACTGGAAGGCCTGCGTGAACATGAACCCTGGGGGATCCGGGACGTCGATGTACATGGCGGGCCAGCCCATGAAGTGGCCCGAGTCGATGGCCAGCAGCCGCTCGGGCGGCAGCATCCGATGGAGCTCGATCGACAGCGTGCGGGGATCGATGCGCTCGCCGGTGCCGGCGTCGTCGTAGGGCTGGTGGCGCCACCCGCCGGCGGCGATGCGGTCCGCGACCTCGGGAGTGCGGAAGCCGGTCTCGGCGTGGCCTCGGGCCCGCAGTGCCGCGGTCAGCTCCGCGGCCGTCTCGGCCACGTCGCCCACGACGCCCAGGTCCACCGGGCGGTGGGCGCCGATGGCGTCGATGTCGCAGTCGATCTGCACGACGCGGGCGCCGGGCCCGACCAGCGCCCCGTGCCGCGTGGTCCACATGTTGAGCGAGGCCCCCGCCGCCAGCACGAGGTCCGCCTCCCGCAGCAGGGCGGCGGCGACGGGGCTGGCGAACCCGCCGGAGATCCCGAGCGAGTACGGCTGGCCAACGAACAGCCCGTTGCCCAGGGCCGAGGTGGCGAGCACCGCTCCGGTCAACTCGCCCAGCTCTTCCAGCGCCCCGCCCGCCCCGGCGAGGACTGCGCCGCGCCCGGCCACGATGGCCGGTCGCCGGGCGCTGGCCAGCAGGTCGGCGGCCGCCTCCACCACCTCGGCCGCGGGCCGGGTGCGGGTGTCCGGCGCGGGCGCGGGAGGCACCTCGCGGTCGGGGTCGTCCGAGGCGGCCTGCACGTCGAGCGGCAGCATGAGCGCCACGGCGCGTCGCTCCAGGGCGGCGCGCCGGTAGGCGCGGGCCACGTCGTCGACCGCCGTTGCCGGGGTGTACACCCGCTCGGGCACGGCCCCGACAGCCGCGGCCATGGCCGCCTGGTCGACCCGGAAGTTGGAGCGGACGGCCGCGGCCGAGGTGTCCCCGGCCAGCACCAGCAGGGGCGTGCGGGCCTTGGCCGCCTCGGCCAGCCCGGTAAGGGCGTTGGTGAACCCCGGGCCCTGGTGGACGGTGGCCACGCCCACCTCCCCGGTGACCCGCGCCCAGGCGTCGGCCATGGTCACCGCGGCCGTCTCGTGCCGCGCCGCCAGGAAGGCGGCGCCGCGTTCCACCAGGGCCCGGGTGACGACGAAGTTCCCGCTCCCCACCACCCCGAACACCTGGCGGCACCCCAGCGCCGCGACGGTCCGTCCCACCGTCTCGGCCACAGTCACGGCGGCGATGCTATTCGAGCCACTTAACTGGGATGCCATGAGCAGACTGGCAGGCAAGGTGGCCCTCGTCACCGGGGGCGCGTCGGGCATCGGGCGGGCCGCGGCGCGGCGCTTCGTGGCCGAGGGCGCCCGGGTGGTGGTGGGCGACCTCAACGAGGGCCTGCTCGGCGAGCTGGCCGGCGAGCTGGGCGAGGCGGTCGCCGTCCAGCCGGCCAACGTGACCGTGGAGGCCGACGTCGAGGCCCTGGCCGCCCTGGCGGTCGAGCGCTTCGGGAGCCTGGACATCGCCTTCGCCAACGCGGGGATCGGCGCGGTGCAGCGGGTGGTGGACGCCGACCTCGACCTGTGGAAGCAGGTGCTCGACGTGAACCTCACCGGCCCGTTCCTGACCGTCAAGCACGCGGCGCGGCGGATGGAGCAGGGCGGGTCCATCGTGATCACGGCCAGCCTCAACGCGGTGCAGCCCGGCATCGGGATGGGCGCCTACTGCAGCTCGAAGGCGGGGGTGGCGATGCTGGCCCAGGTGGCGGCGCTGGAGCTGGGACCGGCCGGCATCCGGGTCAACGCCGTCGGTCCCGGCCTGGTCCGCACCGGGCTCACCGAGGGCGGCTTCATGGTGCCCGGCATCGTCGAGGGCTACGAGGAGAACACCCCGCTCGGCCGCCACGCCCAGCCGGAGGAGATCGCCGGCCTGGTGGCCTGGCTGGCGTCCGACGAGGCGTCGTACGTGTCGGGCTCGCTCTACCTGATCGACGGCGGCGCCCACACGATGCGCTACCCCGACCTCATCGGGATCTTCTCGCAGGCGGTGGTGCCATAGTCGACGCCTCGGCCCGCCAGTCGGTCGACACGACGCGGTGGCGGATCAGCCACTCGTCGCCGACCGGGACGAACGTGTCCCGGTAGCGGCCGTGATGGTCCAAGCCGATCTCGGTGAGCACGGTGAAGTACGAGGCGACCAGCGCCCGCTCGGGCTCCAGCTCCGAGAACCGGATGTTGGTCACGTTGTGCCGGACGATCCGCCGGGCACCCGTTCCCGCCGCCGGGGCGGGGGGTTGCCGGCCCACCCCGGCGATGAAGGCGGCGATGGCGGAACGGCCCCGGATCGGCTCGCGGCCCCGCACCTCCAGCTCGCCGTCCTCGCAGAAGGCCGCGGCCAGCTCCTCGGCCCGCAGCGAGTCGCCCGACCATGTGTAGCGGGCCAGCGTGTCGCGGATCCGCTCCCGGGCGATCAACTCCCACAGCTCCATGGCGGTGCCTCAGGCCAGCGGATCCACCCGCAGGCGGACCAGGCGCGTGCGGGCGATGCGCCAGGCGCCGTCCGCGCGGACGTACTCCTCGTAGTAGTGCCCATAGCCCCGGAGGCCGGACCGCTCCCCGCCCTCGGACGCCGGCCACTCGACGTAGTCGGACATGGCCCAGATGCCGGTGGCCGTGTCGGGGCCCGTGACGTCGATCTCGGGCATGTGGCCGTGGTGGACCGTCTGGGCCGTCGCCAACGCTCGGCTCACGAACTTGACGATGGCGTCGCGGCCGGTGAGGACGACGTCCACCTCGGGCACCTCCATCACCGCTTCGGCGGCGAAGACCTGCCCCCACGCATCCCAGTCCTTCTGGTCCATGGTGCGGAAGTAGCGGGCCTTGAGCCGCCTGATGTCCTCGATCTCGTTGAGGGTGTCGCCCATCGCCGGAGCCTACATTTCGACAGCATTTCGAATATTGTCCGGCGGAGCCATGAGCCTCGCCCCGCCGTCTCCCGGGCCCCGCCGCGCCCTGGCCTCCACCCCGCCCGCCGCGCCCGGATCGGTACGCCGGACGACGTCGATCGACGTGACCCGGCCCGACGGGCTGCTCGGCCCGGTGGTCGTCGCCCTGGCCGGGCGGGACCGGACGGTGGACCCAGAGGGCCGGGCGCGCGTGCTGGCCAAGGTGTCGCTCGCGGTGCGGGTCGGGGTGTCGGGCCTTGTCGAGGGGATCGACGTCGAGGGCTTCGACGGCGACGGCCCCGCCGGGCTGGCCGGCCTGGTGGGAGCCGGGCTGCGCTCCGGGTTCGGCCGGCGGGCTGCCGCCACGCTTCCCGACGACGCCGCCCGCCGGACGCTGCTCGGCACGCTGCTCGACGACCTGCCCGGGGCCTACCACGTGTCCGGCTACGCGCTGGCTCGGGGCGGTGTCCTGCCCGACGGGGCGAACGGGCCCGAGCGGGCCGCCCTCCAGGCCGACGTGTGCGCCGGCTGGGCCGTGGGCCGGCCGCTGCACGACCTGCTGGCGGCTGAGGGGCGCATCGCGGTGCCGTCGGGCCCACCCGCACCGGTGCTGGAGCAGGCCGACCCGGACGGCTGGCACGACCTGCCGGCCCTGGGGGAGGGGACCGTGCGCCGCCGCCGGCTGCTGGAGGTCACCGCGGCGGCCGGGGCGGGGCTCGACGTCCACGCCCACTTCCGGGACTCATGGTTCGGCGATGGCCACGAGGTCGCCCTGCACGAGTACTCGATCGAGGCCGCGGTGGACGGCGACGGGCGCATCTCCCGGGTCGAGGTCGACCCGCGCGTGCTGCCGTGGGACGCGTGCCCGGGCGCGGTGGCGAGCGCGTCCCGGATGGTGGGCGTGGCGGTGGCCGACCTCCCGGCCCGGGTGCGGGCCGAGCTGGCCGGCCCGTCCACCTGCACCCACCTCAACAGCATGCTGCGGTCGCTGGCGGACGTGTCCGCGCTCAGGCCGGGGACGGGGTGAGGTCGAGGCGCCGGAGGGTCTGGGCGTTGAGGGCCACCACGATGGTGGAGGCGCTCATGAGGATGGCGCCGACCGCGGGGGACAGGGTGATGCCGGCCCAGGCCAGGGCTCCGGCGGCCAGCGGGATGGCGACGACGTTGTAGCCGGCCGCCCAGGCCAGGTTCTGGATCATCTTGCGGTAACTGGCGCGGGACAGGCGGGTGACGGAGCGGACGCCGCGGGGGTCGCTGGAGGCGAGGACGACGCCGGCGGACTCCATGGCGACGTCGGTGCCGGCGCCGATGGCGATGCCTACATCGGCACGGGCCAGGGCGGGGGCGTCGTTCACGCCGTCTCCCACCATCGCCACCTTCAGGCCCCGGGACTGGAGCTCGGCCACGGCCTTGTCCTTGTCCTCCGGCAGCACCTCGGCGAACACCTCGTCGATGCCCAGCTCGGCGGCCACGGCCTCGGCCACCGGGCGGGCGTCGCCGGTGATCATCATGACCCGCACGCCGTCGGCCCTGAGGTCGCGCACGGCCTGGCGGGCCTCGGGGCGGATCTCGTCCTCGAGCGCCAGGGCCCCGACGGCCTCGTCCTTGCGGACCAGGTAGAGCACGGCTGCCCCGCGGCCCTGCCACCCGGTCACCGCCGGCTCCAGCTCGGACGGGACGCCGAGGTCGCGCTCCCGCAGCAGCGCAGGTCCGCCCACCGCGTAGGGGGTGCCGTCGACGCCGGCCTCGACCCCCCGGCCGGTCAGGGAACGGAAGTCCCGGGCCGGGGCCAGCGGGCCGCGCTCCCGCGCCGCGGTGACGATGGCTCGGGCCAGGGGGTGCTCGCTGTCGGACTCCACCCCGCCCGCCAGGTGCAGCACGTCGGCGTCGCTCAGGTCGCCGGCCGCGGCGACCCCGGTGACGGCGTGGGCGCCACGGGTGAGCGTGCCGGTCTTGTCGAACAGCACGGCGTCGATGGTGCGCATGCGCTCCAGCGCCAGGCGGTCCTTGACCAGGATCCCGGCCCGGGCCGCCACCGCGGTGGACAGCGAGATGACCAGGGGGATGGCCAGGCCCAGGGCGTGGGGGCAGGCGATGACCAGCACGGTGACCGTGCGCACCACCGCGTCGTCGAGGTCCCCGAGCGCCCACCACACCGCGAAGGTCACGATCCCCGCGGCGGTGGCGACGTAGAACAGCAGGGCGGCGAAGCGGTCGGCGAGGTCCTGGGCCCGGCTGCCGCTGGCCTGGGCTTCGGCCACCAGCCGCTGGATGCCGGCCAGGGCGGTGTCGTCGCCCACGGCCTCCACCCGCACCCGGACGGCCGAGTCGGTCGAGACGGTGCCGGCCACCACCCGGTCACCCGGGCCCTTGGCGACGGGCCGGGACTCGCCGGTGATCATCGACTCGTCCAGCTCGGCCTCGCCCTCGACGATGGCGCCGTCGGCCGGGACCCGGGCACCCGAGCGGACCAGCACGACGTCGCCCGGTCGCAGCCGGGACAGGGGCACCGCCTCGATCTCGCCGTCGTCGCCGACTCGCTCGGCGTCGTCGGGCAGCAGCTCGGCCAGCGCCGCCAGGGCGCCCTGGGCCTGGCCGATGGCCTTCATCTCCTGCCAGTGGCCCAGCAGCATGATGGTGACGAGCGCGGCCAGCTCCCACCAGAAGTCCAGGTCGAACCACCCGAGGCTGGTGGCCATGGAGGCCGAGTAGGCCACGACGATGGCCATCGAGATCAGCAGCATCATCCCCGGCTGGCGGGCCTTCAGCTCGGCCCACCCTCCGGCCAGGAAGGGCCAGCCGCCCCACCAGAACACGATCGACCCCAGGACGGGGGCGAGCGTCTTCATGCCGTAGAAGTCGAGGGAGTACCCGAACCAGTCCATGACCATCTCGCTGGTCACCACCAGCGGCATGGTGAGCACCAGGCTCAGCCAGAACCGGCGCCGGAACATCTCGGGATCGTGCCCGGCGTGCTTGTCGTGGCCGCCGTGCTCGTGATGCCCCGCGTGTGCGTGCTCCATGTCAAATACCCTAGGGGGGTATTAGCTGAAGATCAACCTGCCCGGCGGACCGGCGTGGTGGCAAGCTGCGGGCCTTGGACGAGGAGCTGTTCGACGGCGGCAGCCTGGCCACCGCGATCGTGGTGACGGTGGCGGTCGGGTTGGCGCTCGTGCTGGTGCCGACCCTGGTGGCGGTGCCGGTCCTCGTCGCGCTGGCCTTCGCCTGTGGCCGCCTGGGCGGGCGTGACGCCGGGATCGGGTCGGTGTCGGCCGGCGCCTTCATGTTCGGCTACGCCATCACCGAGCCGCACTTCGTCTGGGAGATCGAGCGCCCCCGCGACGACGTGCTGGTGATCGTGCTGTTCGTCGCCTCCCTGGTGGCCTCGGAGGTCGGCGCCCGGTTGCGCGCCCGGAACCGGGCCCGCCAGCACTGAGCCACACTGGGATCGATGGCAGACGATCGATTCACCCATGAGGACTTCCGCGGCGCGGTCTTCCGCGACTGCGACATGCGGGGCATGAAGATCACCGACTCGTGGCTCGTGGACGTGAACATCTCCGGGCTCATCGGCAACCTCATCGTCAACGACGTCGACGTCACCGCCTTCGTCGAGGCCGAGCTCGACCGGCGGCATCCCGAGCGCGCGCTCGTGCGGGAGGCCCGCACGCCCGGCGACTACCGCGCCACCTGGGACGCCATCGAGCGCACGTGGTCGGCCACCGTCGACCGGGCGCGCCGGCTGCCCGAAGCGAGCCTGCACGAGCAGGTCGACGACGAGTACTCCTTCGTGGAGACGCTTCGCCACCTCGTGTTCGCCACCGACGCCTGGGCCAGCCGCACCATCCTCGACGAGCCGATGCCGTACCACCGGCTGGGCTTGACCCACTCCGGCTACCCGCCCGAGGACGCGGCCAAGCTCGGCGTCGAACTGGAGGCCAAGCCGTCCCTCGACGAGGTGCTCGCGGTTCGGGCCGACCGGCATGCCGTAGTGCGCGGCATCGTCGAGGGCCTCACCGACCAGGAGCTGGCGCGGGTGTGCACCCGCACGCCGGCGCCCGGCTACCCCGAGGAGCCGCGCGAGGTCGGGCGCTGCCTGAGGGTCGTCATGACCGAAGAGTGCGAGCACCATCGCTACGCGGTGCGGGACCTCGCGGTGCTGGAGGAGCAGGCCTGAGCCGTCCCAGGCCATAGCTTGGCGCCGATGCGGCACGCCTACTCCTCGTTCAAGCGCGTGCTGCTGGGCCGGCCCATCGCGACCAGCGCCGCGTCGCACGAGCGGGTCTCGCGGACCGTGGGCCTGGCCATCTTCTCCTCGGACGCGGTGGCGTCCAGCGCGTTCGCCACCCAGGAGATCCTGCATGTGCTCGTGCCGGTGGCCGGGATGGCGGCCCTCGGCTACCTCACCCCGATGTCGCTGCTGGTGGTGGCGCTGCTGGCCATCGTCGTGTTCAGCTACCGCCAGACGATCCACGCCTATCCCAACGGCGGCGGCTCCTACATCGTCAGCAAGGACAACCTCGGCACGCTGCCGGGCCTGGTCGCGGGCGCGTCGCTGCTGGTGGACTACAC
>DASRJN010000707.1:0-6408 GCA_035649455.1 Acidimicrobiales bacterium | reverse complement strand
CGTCGTCGGGGCCGAACGGGCTGTTCAAGAGAAACGTCGCGCCGGGTCGGGCGTGATCGAGCACCCGCATGCGCTCGAGCAGGCCGAACTGGTGGCAGGCGACGAGGTCGGCGTTGTCGACCAGGTAGGTGGAGCGGATGGACTGCGGGCCGAACCGCAGGTGCGACACGGTGACGGAGCCCGACTTCTTCGAGTCGTAGACGAAGTAGCCCTGGGCGTGGAGATCGGTCGACTCGCCGATGATCTTCACCGAGCTCTTGTTGGCGCCCACGGTCCCGTCCGCACCCAGCCCGTAGAACATCGCCTGCACCTCGCCGGGTGGGCGGTCGGGCGCGAAGTCGGCATCGATCGGCAGGCTCAGGTGGGTGACGTCGTCGTAGATGCCCACCGTGACGTGGCGCCGGGGCCGGTCGAGGGCCAGCTCGTCGAAGACCGGCTTGACCATCGCCGGCGTGACCTCCTTGGACGACAGGCCGTAGCGGCCGCCGATGACCCGGGGCGTCTCGACGAAGGGAGGCTCGTCGGTGTCCGTGGCCTCGGCGAGCGCGGCGACGACCGACAGGTAGAGGGGCTCGCCGACGGCGCCGGGCTCCTTGGTGCGGTCGAGCACGGCGATCGACCGCACCGTCGGGGGCAGCGCCGCCACGAGCTGGCGGGCGGGGAACGGCTGGAACAGCCGCACCCGCACCAGCCCCACGCGCTCGCCGGCTGCGACGAGCGCGTCGACGGTCTCCTCGGCGGCGCCCGCCGCGGATCCCATGAGCACGACGACGCGGTCGGCGTCGGGGGCGCCGTGGTAGTCGACCAGGCCGTACCGCCTCCCGGTGCGCCCGGCCAGCTCGTCCATGACCTCGGCCACGATGCCCGGCACCGCGTCGTGGTAGGGGTTGGCGGCCTCGCGGGCCTGGAAGAACACGTCGGGGTTCTGCGCGGTGCCCCGCAGCACCGGGGCGTCGGGCGTCAGGCCCCGGGAGCGGAACGCGGCGATGTCCTCGTCGCGGACGAGGGCCGCCACGTCGGCGTCGTCGAGCAGCGCGATCTTGTCGATCTCGTGCGACGTGCGGAACCCGTCGAAGAAGTGCAGGAACGGCACCCGCGACCGCAGCGTCGCCGCGTGGGCGACGAGCGCCAGGTCGTGCGCCTCCTGCACCGACCCGGCCGCCAGCATCGCCCACCCGGTGCTGCGGGCGTGCATGACGTCGCTGTGGTCGCCGAAGATCGACAGGGCGTGGGTCGCCACCGCCCGGGCGGCCACGTGGATCACCGCCGGGGTCAGCTCACCGGCGACCTTGAACATGTTGGGGATCATCAGCAGCAAGCCCTGCGACGACGTGAATGTCGTCCCCAGCGCCCCCCGCTGGAGGGCACCGTGGAGCGCGCCCGCCGCCCCCGCCTCGGACTGCATCTCGACGACCTGGGGGACCAGGCCCCAGAGGTTCGGCTGCCCCCCGGCCGCCCAATCGTCGGCGTGCTCGCCCATCGGGGACGCCGGGGTGATCGGGTAGATGGCGATCACCTCGCTCAACCGGTAGGCCACGCGGGCGGCCGCCTCGTTCCCGTCGAGGCACGCGAACGGCGCGGTCGTGGCGCTCACGCCCGGGGACTCGTCCACCGCAGGACGGCCTTGTGGAGGGCGGACACCTGACCGTTCACCGAGGTGGTGGAGCGGATGGTCGGACAGCCGGGGACGGAGTAGGCCGTGCGCACGACGATCGGTAACTCGGGCCGGGTGGCCCGCACCGCGGCGAGCACCTCGGACCGCCGCGGACGGTCGGTGTCGAGGTCGAACAGGACGACATCCGCCTCACTCATCAAGGGACAGGCCTCGCCCCGCACCACCGGGCACTCGCGAGCGTCGGACGCCGGGCCACCGCACACCGTGACCTCGAAGCCGGCACAGCGGAAGGCGTCGAAGTTGGAGATGTCGAGGCCCGGCTCGGCGCTCTCGACCAGCAGCCGCCACGGCGGCCGGCGCCGCTCGGTCGCCGGGTGGGTTGGGTGGACCGTGCGCTGGAACATGGCGACCTCCACGAAACGGATCTCCAGGTCATTGACGCATCGCCGGCGACCCGGTCACCAGGGCCCTTGGTCACATGGGCAGTTCGGACCGCTCGCACCCTCCCGGCGGGGGCTCGTCGCCGGCGATCACGCCGACCGCCGCCACGAGGGCCTCGGCGGGGCCGGAGCTGGTATCGACGACGGCGGCCGCCGGCCACGCGTCCTCACCTCGGGCCAGCTCGGCCGCGATCTCGGGGGTGGCGTCCGACGCGTCACCGCCGAGACGGCGCCGGTGGCGCAGGCGGCCAGCCGCGGTGTCGACCGGCGCACGGCACCGCAGCTCGACGAGGTCGCTGAAGGTCCGGGTCGCGACCGCGCGCGCCTCGCGGCGCCGGCGCTCGGAGCCCCACGAGGCGTCCAGCACGACGACCTCCCCCAGCCCGAGCGCCACCTCGGTCCGCCGCAGCATCTCCCGGTGGGTGGCGTCGGTCGCGTCCGGCGTGTACAAGCCCTCGCCGAACCCCGCGGGGGACGGCTGGTCGGGCCGCAGGCCGGCGAGCTCCTTGCGCACCACGTCGCTGCGGATGACCGTGGCGCCGAGCGCGCCCGCGAGCCCGTCGGCCAGGGTGGACTTCCCGGTCCCGGGCAGGCCGCCCACCAGCACCAGCCGGACGGCGCCGACCGCGAGGTGTCGGCGGGCCATGCCCAGCAGGTGGCGCGCCTCGGCGGCCGCCGGCTCGTCGCCCTGGCCGGCCCGGATGGCGGCCACCTTGGCTCGCACCTGCGCCCGGTAGGCCACGTGGTGGTGCGTCGCCGAAGCCGGCCAGGCGTCGTCGGCGTGCTCCCGGTAGGCCGCGAGGAACCGCTCGGCCAGGTCGGGACGGCCCAGGCGCTCGAGGTCCATCGCCAGGAACGCCACGTCGGCCAGCGCATCGCCGAAGCGAAGGTCGTCGTTGAACTCGATGCAGTCGAGCACCCGGGGCCCGTCGTCGAGCAGGAAGATGTCGTCCGCGAGCAGGTCACCGTGGCCATCCACGGCGCGACCGTCGCGGATGCGCTGTGCGAACAGCGGTCCCCGGCCGGCCAGGTAGCGCGCCGCCAGCGCGTCGACCGCCCACACATCGTCGCTGGCGACGATGCCCCGGCCGTGCTCCACGAGGCCGGCCGTGTTCGCGGCCCAGCGAGTGGCGAGCGCGTCACGCCCCGCCGCCACGATGGCGGCCGGCGGGCGCTCGGCGCCGGCGTGGAACGCCGCCAGCAGGTGGGCCAGGCGCCACAGGCCGTCGTCCACGTCCGCCCCCTCCAGCACCAGCGAGGACAAGCGCCGGTCGTCGGGCATCCGGCGCATGACCACCAGGTGGTCGCAGACGCGGCCGCCGGGCTCGGTCACGTCGGCCACCCCCAGGTAGACGTCCGGCGACAGCCGCCGGTTGAGCTCGACCTCCCGCTCGCAGGCGACCCGGCGCGCCTCCCGATCCCGGAAGTCGAGGAAGCCCAGGTCGACCGGCTTCTTCAGCTTGTAGGCCCGGTCGCCGAGCATGACCACGACCGCCGAATGCGTCTCCCGAAGCACGGCGCTCACGCCCTGATCATCCGCACGGAGCGCCGCGTGGTGCAGGGCCGAAGGTCCCGATCTCGGGTCGGGGACGCGCTCGGCGCTGACGTTCGACTCTGGCGGCAGCAGGCGGCGACGCCCACGCTGAGGCCATGAGGGATCGGATCGTCGTCGGCGTGGACGGCTCTCCCGGCGCACAGGTCGCCCTGGCCTGGGCGATGCGCCTGGGCGAGGCACTCGGGGCCGAGGTGGTGGCCGTGCATGCCGTCGGTCTCCTCGAGACCGCTCACCCGGCCGGCCAGCCTGCCGGTGCCTGGCGGGCCGGGCTCCGCGACCTGACGGATCACCGATGGTGCGCCCGGCTGGTCGACGCCGGCTTGGCTCATCGCATCGAAGTGGTCGACGGCCCCGCGGTGGACGTCCTCCTGGACGCCGCCCAGCGGGAGCACGCGTCGCTGGTGGTCGTGGGCGCCCGCGGCGTGGGCCGCCGCCCCGAGCTCGCGCTCGGATCGACCAGCCTCCGGCTGCTCCAAGCAGCCCGGGTCCCGACGCTGGTCGTGCCCGACGCGGTGGTGTCCGAGACCGAGGTCGACCGGCCTCGCCGCCGCATCCTCGTCGGTGTCGATCGCTCCCCCGCCTCGCTCGCCGCCCTGGCGGTCGCGGTGGACCTCGCGCCCGTCCTGGGCGCCTCGCTGACCGTGGTCGAGGCGTTCGAGTTCGAGCCGCCCTTCCCGCTGGCCATGCCGGCCGGAGGCACGAGCCGGGACGACCGGTCCGCCCGGCTGCCGACCGCGGCAGTGATCGAGGACCTCGTGCCGCGGATCCGATCCGGCGGCATCGCCGTCGAGGTGGTCGTCCGCTCCGGCGACCCGGCCGCCACCCTGTTGCAGGTGGCCGACGACATCGACGCGGATCTCGTGGTCGTGGGGTCGCGCGGCGGCGGGGATCCGGCCGATCCGCTCCTCGGCAGCGTCGCCCGCAGCGTCGCCGCCCGCGGCCGCCGCCCCACCCTGGTCGTCCCCGCGGCCGCCGGGTCCGTGCGGCTCGAGAGCGAGGCCGCCCACCACACGCCGATCCCCTGAGACGGCGACCTCTGCCGCCCGCCGGAGACGGGCGGCCCGTGACCTTCGCCCCTTTCCGCGGCCGCGGGCCCTGACGCACCATGGGGACGAAGCCGAGCATTCGGAGGTCCCCATGGCTGCCATCGACGGAAGGACCTGGCTGGAGCACATCGACCCACCGCACTGCTGGGAGCTCCTGGCCTCGACCTCCGCCGGCCGTGTCGGCGTCGTCAACGACAGCGCCCCCGAGATCTACCCCGTCAACCATGCAGTCGACGAGCGCTCGATCGTGTTCCGCACCGATCCCGGCACCAAGCTGCGGAGCCTGCTGCGCAGCCCCTCCGTGTGTTACGAGGTCGACGGCATCGACCCGGCCGAGGCCTCCGGGTGGAGCGTGCTGGTGAAGGGGCGGGCTGAGCAGATCCGCGACCCGGACGAGCTGCGAGCCGTCGCCCGGCTGCCGCTCCGGCCCTGGACCCTCGGCGACAAGGTCCACTGGATCCGCATCGTGCCCGCGGAGGTCACCGGCCGCCGTATCTGGTCCCGCCTGCCCGGCGCGCGGGACGAGCCGCCGGCCGGCGAGTAGCGGGAGGCCGGCCCGGCGGTCGGGACCGACGGCGCCGGCCGCAGGACCAACGGCCCTTCCCGGAGGCACGCGTGACGGTGTCGTCTGGACGGTGAAGCCCACCGACTGCGAGGAGACCGCCATGCGCGCCGCCGTCGTCCACGAGTTCCACGCCCCCCTCGTGATCGAGGATCGTCCCACCCCGACGCCGGGGCACGGCGAGATCGTGGTCAGGATCGAAGCGTCCGGGCTGTGCCACACCGACATCCATGCCGCCCACGGCGACTGGCCGGTCAAGCCGTCGCTGCCGTTCGTCCCCGGTCACGAAGGGGTCGGGATCGTGGCCGCGGTGGGCGCAGGGGTCGCCCGGGTCCACGAAGGCGATCGTGTCGCGGTCCCCTGGCTCGGCTGGGCCTGTGGCGCGTGCGAGTGGTGCGCCTCGGGCTGGGAGACGCTGTGCCCGCACCAGCGCAACACCGGCTACTCGGTCGACGGGGGCTTCGCCGACTATGTGGTGGCCGACGCCGCGTACGTCGGCCGGGTCCCCGACGCCGTCGACCCGTTCGACGCCGCCCCGCTCACCTGCGCCGGCGTCACGACCTACAAGGCCGTCAAGGTGTCCGGGGCGAGGCCGTCGGACCTGGTCGGCGTGTTCGGCATCGGCGGGCTGGGTCACCTGGCGCTGCAGTACGCCCAGATCGCCGGGGCCACGGTGGCCGCGGTGGACGTCGTGGCCCACAAGCTGGACGTCGCCAAGAGCCTCGGGGCCGCCTACACCGTCAACGCCGCCGAGGCCGATCCGGTCGAGTTCCTCCAGGGGCTCGGCGGCGCCGACGCCGCGGTCGTCCTCGCGGCCGACCCGTCGGTGTGCCTGCAGGCCTACCGGTCGCTTCGCCGCGGCGGTCGCCTGGTGCTCGTCGGCCTGCCGGCGGACAACGAGCTCCGGCTGCCGATCTTCGAGACCGTGTTGAACGGCATCACCGTGACCGGTTCGATCGTCGGCACCAGGGTCGACCTCGCCGAGACGTTCGAGCTGCACGCGGACCGGCGCACCACCGTCGTGCGGGAGCAGCGACGCCTGGACGACGTGAACACCGCCATCGCGGACGTCGAAGCCGGCCACATCGACGCCCGCGTCGTGTTCGACCTGAGCTGACGGGATCAGCCCCAGCTACGAGCTGTGGACCGGTTGGTAGGTGAGGAGCACGAGCTGCTCGCCGATGGGCCGG
>DASRJN010000706.1:0-9621 GCA_035649455.1 Acidimicrobiales bacterium | reverse complement strand
GACCGCGCTACGACCATTCCCGAGGTCTACGGCTCTACGGCTGCCGCACCGCCGGGTCGGTGGGCCTCGCGAGGAGGCCGCCGCCAGGTCTGTTCCCTGAGGTCAGCGGTCTTTCTCGCCGTCAGCGGTCTTTCCCGCCGTCAACCACCGCTTCTGTTGCCGGGCTGCGGTGGTCCGGCCCCGCGTGCCCTCACGGGTCGCGATTTTGCTTAGTACAGCCTTAGATCAGGCTGCGTAAGCGAACTGCTCATCGTTGGCAGTTGTGTTTGTGCCCCGTTTAAGGAGTCTGAGCAACTCCGGTCGCACGATTCGGCTTCCGGTCTCGACGTCGAAACCGATCAGCCCCTTGTCAAGCAGCCTCCCGAGTCTACCGGCCGCCGCGATTCGCTCCGCACCCGCCGCCGCTGGCACGCTGCGTGCCCATGGTCGACGCCCGGAGCTGGGGTGAGCGCGACGCTGCGGTGGTCTGGCACGGGTTCACGCAGATGGCGTCCTACCTCGACAACGAGCCCATCATCGTCGAGTCCGGGGACGGGCACGACCTGGTCGACGTCGAGGGGCGGCGCTACCTCGACGCCATCTCCTCCCTGTGGGTCACGACCCTGGGGCACCGGGTGCCGGAGTTGGACGAGGCACTGCGGGACCAGGCGGCGAAGGTGGCCCACTCGACCCTGCTGGGCAACGGGAACCGGACCGTGATCGAGCTGGCCGAGGCGCTGGCGCCCCTCGTGCCCGTGGACCGGCCCCACTTCCTGTTCGCCTCCGACGGGGCCGCGGCGGTGGAGCAAGCGCTCAAGATCGCCTTCCAGTTCTGGGCCAACCAGGACGTCGCGGGCCGGACCGGCTACCTCGCGCTGGGGCACGCCTACCACGGCGACACCGTGGGCTCGCTGTCGCTGGGGGCCGGCGGCTTCGGGACCGACCTGTTCGACCCGCTGCGGTTCCGGGTGCTGCGGGCGCCGGGCTACGACGACCCGCGAGCGCTCGCGGCTGCGGCCGAGCTGGTCGATGAGCATGGCGACCGGCTGGCGGCCGTGGTGGTCGAGCCGCTGGTGCAAGGCGCAGCGGGGATGCTGGTGGCCGACCCGGACGGGTACGGGCCGCTGGTCGAGGCCTGCCGCCGGCATGACGTGCTGCTGGTGTGCGACGAGGTGGCCACCGGATTCGGCCGCACCGGGACCCTGTTCGCCAGCGAGCGCTGCGGCCTTCGTCCCGACCTGCTGGCGATGGGCAAGGGGCTCACCGGCGGCTACCTGCCCCTGTCGGCCACGGTGGCGAGCCAGCGGGTCTACGACGCGTTCCTGGGGCCCGACCTGTCCGAGCGGACCTTCTACCACGGCCACTCCTACAGCGGGAACGCCCTGGCCGCGGCGGTCGCTCTGCGGCACCTGAACCTGCTCGACGAACGGGACGTCCTGGCCAACGTGGTCGCCCGGGCGGCCACCCTGCGGCGGCTGGCGGCCGAGCGGCTGGCCTCGCTGCCCGCGGTGGCGGACGTGCGGCTGTGCGGGCTCATGGGTGGGATCGAGCTGGCGCCTCCGGCCGGCGGCCTGCGTTGGGGCCGGCGGGTGTGCGCGGCGGCGGTGCGCCGCGGGGTCCTGCTCCGGCCGCTCGGCGATGTGGTCGTGCTGATGCCGCATCTGACCGTCGGCGACGCCGAGATCGAGCGCATCGTGGACACGCTGGCCGCGGCCATCGCCGAGGTGTGCGGGTGAGCCCCACCTGGGACCGCCGCGTCGAGGGCGAGCTGGCCGCAGTGCGGGACGCGGGCCGCTGGCGTGAGCCGCGCGACCTGGTCGTCGCCGGGGCCGTGACCGGGATGGTCGACGGCCGGCCGGTGGTCACGTTCGCGTCCAACGACTACCTCGGCCTCACCCACCATCCCGCGGTGGTGGCCGCGGCCCACGACGCGGTCGACCGGTGGGGGACGGGGACCGGTGCGTCCCGCCTGGTCGTGGGATCCCGGCCGCTGCACCGCGAGCTCGAAACGGAGCTGGCCGCGTGGAAGGGGAGCGAGGCGGCGCTGCTGTTCCCCACCGGCTTCGCCGCCAACCTGGGCCTGCTCGCCGCCCTGGGTGGGCCCGACGTCACCATCCTGTCCGACGAGCTCAACCACGCCTCGATCGTGGACGGGGCGCGCCTGGCCCGGGCGCAGGTACGGGTGTACCGCCACGCCGACCTCGACCACCTGGCCAAGCTGCTGGTCGAGGTGGAGGGCCCCGCCCTGGTGGTGAGCGACAGCGCCTTCTCCATGGACGGCGACGTGGCCGACGTCGCGGGCCTGGTCGAGCTGGCGGCGAGCCACGATGCCCTGCTGGTGCTGGACGAGGCCCACGCCGTGCTCGGTCCCGTGGTCGAAATCGGTATCGATAAGGATTTGCCGCTGCTGCGCATGGGCACGCTGTCGAAGGCGCTGGGA
Source organism: Acidimicrobiales bacterium (assembly GCA_035649455.1). GTDB lineage: Bacteria > Actinomycetota > Acidimicrobiia > Acidimicrobiales > VFJN01 > ZC4RG19. Next base: position 7,202 of record DASRJN010000706.1, on the reverse strand, counting down.
TCGCTGGGCGGGTTCGTGGCGGGTCCCCGGGCCTACGTCGACCTGCTGTGCAACCGGGCCCGGCCCTTCATCTTCACCACGGCGCCGACCCCGGCCGACACGGCCGCGGCCCTGGCCGCGGTGCGCATCGTCCGCTGCGCCGAGGGCGAGGCGCTGGTGGCGCGGCTGCGGCACCACGTCGACCGCCTGCGGGCCGGCCACCCGACCCCCATCGTGCCGCTCGTGCTGGGTGACGAGGCCGGTGCCCTGGCCGCCGCGGCCCGGCTGCTGGACCAGGGCCTGCTGGTCCCCGCCATCCGCCCGCCCACCGTGGCGCCGGGGACGTCCCGGCTGCGGATCACGCTCTCCGCCGCCCACACCGAGGACCAGGTGGACCGCCTGCTCGCCGCGCTCGCCGCCCTTCCCGCCCGATCCGGTGGACCCGCGACCTGAGCGCCTGGTCCTGGTCACCGGCACGGGCACCGAGGTCGGCAAGACCTGGGTGGCCTGCCGGCTGGCCCGCGCCCTGCGGGCCCGGGGCCTCATGGTGGCGGCCCGCAAGCCCGCGCAGTCGTACGACCGCCACGACGACGAGGCCGACACCGACGCCGGCCTGCTGGCGCACGCCACCGGGGACCACCCGGCCATCGTGTGCCCCCGCCACCGCTGGTACCCGGTGCCCATGGCCCCGCCCATGGCCGCCGAGGCCCTCGGTCGCCCGCCGTTCACCATCGCCGACCTGGCCGCCGAGCTGGTCTGGTCCCCGGGCGTGGGCGTCGGCCTGGTGGAGGCGGCCGGCGGTGTCCGCTCCCCGCTGGCCGCCGACGGCGACACGGCCGCCCTGGCCGGCGCCGTGCGCCCCGAGCGGGTCCTGCTGGTGGCCGACGCCGGCCTGGGCACCATCAACGCCGTCCGCCTGTCCGCCGAGGCGCTGGCTCCGTGGCCGGTCACCGTGGTGCTGAACCGCTACGACCCCGGCGACGACCTGCACGTCCGCAACCACGAGTGGCTCACCGTCCGGGACGGCCTCGATGTGGCGGTCGATCTCACCGACCTGGTGGCCACGATCGTCGGCTGGCCCCGGGACCACTAGCGCGTGGTCGTCGCCTCGTGTCCCACGGTGCAGCTCAGCGCCGGGATGCTGATCGGGATGCCCGGCATGTCCCCAGGCTGGAGCCGCCCACCCAGGATCTCGCGGACGCGGTTGGCCCCGTCGATGTCGCTGCTCATGACTATCCACCCGTCCCCCGCGAGGACGATCGGGTTGGGGGCGACGTTGGGGCAGGGGTCGGACCCGAGGTGGGAGGTCGAGGCGCGCCCGGCGAGCCGGCCGAGGACATAGCCGTAGTCGTGGGCGGAGAGGTCGGCCCACACGCGGGTCGGCCAGGTGTCATCCATGAGGCACCGGACGCCGGACAAGCCGTCGACCTCCTTCCGGAGCTCGCGGCGATCGTACGGGGCGCAGTCGAGCGCATCGCGGGCCTGCTCGACCGTGGGTCGATCCGGCACCGCTGTCGAGGGAGGTGGGGCCGAGCTGTCGCCCGGAGATCCTCACGCCCGGGTCGCGGTCACCACCCAGGCCCGGCCGGGAAGGACCAGGCCCTCGTCGCCGGCCTCCACACCCTCCAACGCGGTACGCAGGGCGGCGAGGGCCCTGGCCGCCGCCTCGGGGTCCTTGCCCTCCAGCAGCAGGCGGGCGTTGTTGCTGGCCCGGATGAAGTCGTAGGCCTCGTCCACCGTGTCGCCCAGCCACATGGGCGCGTCCACCGTCTCCAGGCCCACGCCGGTGAAGCCGGCGGCCGCGAGCACCGCTCGCACCCGGTCGGGGTCGGCCAGGGACCACGGTCCCGGTGCGTCCGGCGGTGGTGGCTCGGGCCTGCCCACCACGGCAGTCATGGCGCCGAACGGGACGAGGATCCAGTGGTTGTGCGCCATCTCCTGCCAGCAGGCGAACGCCAGCCGCCCTCCGGGAGCGAGGGCCCGGCCGACGTTGGCGAACGCCGCCACGGCGTCGGCGAAGAACATGACCCCGAAGCGGCTCATGGCCAGGTCGAGGCCGCCGCCCTCGAACGGGTGCACCTGGGCATCCGCCACCATGAACGCCACGTTGGCAACACCCTCGTCCTCGGCTTTGGCGGTAGCCCGGGCCACCAGCATCTCGCTGATGTCGACGCCCAACGCATGACCGTCGCCGACCGCGCCGGCCGCGGTGCGGGTCATCCAGCCAGTGCCGCAGCCGACGTCCAGGACCCGCTCGCCCGACGCGGGCGCGGCGGCGGCCAGCACCGCCTCCCCCCAGGGCCGCAGCCCCCGGTCGTGGTGCTCGTCGAAGCGGATCCAGTTCTGGCCGGACGGCCCGTTCCACAGGTCCGCCATCGCCGTGTTGTCGGCTGCCATGGCGACCTGTCTACCGGATCTACTCGCCGCGCCCCGTCCGGGCCACCGCCCGCGCTGCCTCCCGCTCGGCGTCCCGCTTGGCCAGGACCTGGCGCTTGTCGTAGGTCTTCCGGCCCCGGGCGAGGGCGAGCTCCACCTTGGCCCGCCCGTCCTTGAAGTACAGGGACAGGGGGATGAGCGACAGGTGCTGCTCGTCGAGGATGGCCCGCAGGCGGTCCAGCTCGGAGCGGTGCAGCAGCAGCTTGCGCCGGCGATCGGGCTCGTGCCCGCTGTGCATCTGGGCGTGGTCGTACGGCGCGATGTGCATCGAGACCAGCCACGCCTCGCCGCCGTCGATGCGGGCGTAGGCGTCGCCGAGCTGCACATGCGCGGCCCGCAGCGACTTCACTTCGCTGCCCCGCAGCACCAGGCCGGCCTCGACCGTCTCGAGCACCTCGTAGTTGCGCCGCGCCTTGCGGTTGGCGGCGATGAGCTTCCTGCCGGTGCCGGAGCGGGGGTCGGAGCGGGCCATAGGGGGAATGAGCAGGCTACCGCCGCGCCACTAGTGTCGGCGCCCGTGCTCCGGATGACCGAGGAGGTGTGGCGCCAGATGGTGGGCCACGCCTACGACGGCCTGCCCGACGAAGCGTGCGGGCTGGTGGCGGGCGAGCCCGGCGCCGGCCACGCGGTCCGCTTCTACCCGTGCCGCAACGCGGCGGAGTCGAGCCGGGTCTACACGGTCGATCCCGGGGACCACCTGCGGGCCGACCGCGACGCCGAGGACCGGGGCCTGGAGATCATCGGCGTGATGCACAGCCACACCCACACCGAGGCCTACCCATCGCCCACCGACGTGGACCAGGCCCCCGACCCCGGGTGGCATTACGTGATCGTCTCGCTCAAGCGGGAGGCGGCAGTGCTGCGCTCGTACCGCATCGTGGACGGGGAGATCTCCGAGGAAGCGGTCTCCCTGGACGACAGCTAGGATTGTCGACCAGACAACTCGGATTTAGCGTCTACCCCAGGACCAGGCCTAATGACCGTCCACGCTTCCGTGCTCGACCTCATCGGCAACACGCCCATGGTCGATGTCAGCGCTCTCAGCCCCAACCCCGACGTCCGCATCCTGGCCAAGCTGGAGGGCCAGAACCCGGCCGGCTCGGTCAAGGACCGCATCGCCCGCATGATGGTGGACGAGGCCGAGGCCGACGGGACCCTGGCGCCGGGACGCACCATCATCGAGCCGTCCTCGGGCAACACCGGCATCGCCCTGGCGCTGATCGCGCGCACCAAGGGCTATCCCATCAAGATCGTGATGCCGGAGAACGTGTCGATCGAGCGGCGCCAGGCGCTGGAGGTCTGGGGGGCCGAGATCATCTTCAGCCCCGGGGCCGAGGGCTCGAACGGTGCGGTGCGCCGCGCCCAGAGGCTGGCCGACGAGCACCCCGAGTGGGTGTTCCTCTACCAGTACGCCAACGAGGCCAACCCTCGGGCCCACTACGAGGGCACCGGTCCCGAGATCTGGCGGGACTGCCCCGAGATCACCCACTTCGTGGCCGGCCTCGGCACCACCGGCACGCTCATGGGCGTGGGGCGCTACCTCAAGGAGCAGAACCCCGACGTCAAGATCATCGCCATCGAGCCGCCGCTGGGCGAGCGGGTCGAGGGCCTGCGGAACCTGGACGAGGGCTACATCCCGCCGGTCTACGAGAAGTGGGGCGGTCCCGACCTGCTGGACCGCAAGCGCATCGTGCGACCGCGCGAGTCGATCGTGTGGACCCGCCGGCTGGTCGAGGTGGGCATCTTCTCCGGCATCTCGGGCGGCGCGGCCCTGGCCGGGGCGGCCAAGGTGGCGACCGAGATCGAGCAGGGGACCATCGTGGTGATCCTGGCCGACGGAGGCTGGAAGTACCTGTCCACCGGCGCCTGGACGGGCGACCTGGACGAGGTCGCGGCCCTCGCCGAACGGATGATCGTCTTCTAGTGAAGGTCCGCATCGGGCTCGGCCTGGGCACCCAGACCCTCGCCGGCGACGCCGAGCGCTTCCCGGGCTTCGTCGACGCCTTGGAGGCCCGCGGGTTCGACTCGCTGTGGCTGAGCGAGCGCCTGACCGGCCCGGCGCCGGATCCACTCGTGGCCCTGGCCATGGCTGCCGGCCGCACCCGCAAGCTCAAGCTGGGGACCAGCGTGCTGGTCGTGCCGGGCCGCAACCCGGTGGTGCTGGCCAAGGAGCTGGCCACGCTCGACCGGCTGTCGGGGGGCCGGCTGCTGCCCGCGGTGGGCCTGGGGGCACCCGTGCCCGCCGAGCACCGGGCCTTCGGGGTGGAGCGGGGCGAGCGCGCGGGGCTGTTCGACGAGGCGCTGGGCCTCATGCGCCGGCTGTGGACCGAGGACGACGTCCACCACGACGGCGAGCACTTCCACCTCGACGGCGTCACGCTGCGGCCCCGGCCGCTGCAGGATCCGGTGGACGTGTGGCTGGGCGGTACCTCCCCGTCCGAGCTGCGCCGCACCGGCCGGCTCGGCGATGGCTGGCTGCCGTCGTTCACCGTCCCGTCCGAGGTGGAGGCGGGCTGGGCCACGATCACCGAGGTGGCGGCCCGCCACGACCGGGAGATCGAGGACGAGCACCTGGGCGCGCTCGTGCTCTACACCCGGGGCGGCCTGCCCGACGCCCTCGCCCAGGTGGTGGCGTCCCGGCGGCCGGAGCTCGATCCCCGGGAGGTCGTGCCGGACGGTGTTGCCGGCCTGCGCCGCCAGCTCGAACGCTTCATAGCCGTCGGGGCGTCGAAGTTCGTGGTGGTGCCGCTCGCCGACCCGGCCGACTGGGACGCGGAGCTGGACGAGCTCGCGTCGGAGGTCAAGTCCCTCGAGAACTAGCGGGAACTAGAGGTTGGTGACGATCAGCACCAGCCCGAACACCGCGAACAGGACGGCCGAGCCGATGCGGGTCACGTTGTCGGGCAGGCGGGCGCCGAACCACCGCCCGAGCAGCACACCCAGGACTCCGGCCAGGATGATCCCGACGGTGGCGCCGATCCACACCAGCACCGGGTTGCCCTGAGCGGCCAGCGTGGCGGTGGCCAGCATGGTCTTGTCGCCCAGCTCGGCCACGAACATGGCAGTGGCCACCGACAGGACCACCGACCGGTCCCCGCTCGGGGATGCCGCGGTCTCCTCCTCGTCGTCCTCGTCGTGCTTGAGCAAGGTCCAGGCCGCGAACCCGAGGAACAGGACCCCGCCCACCAGCCCGATGGCCCGGGTCGGGAAGGTGGCACCCAGCAGCCCGCCCACCACCACCGACAGCAGGTTGGTGGCCATGTACGCGGCGACCACGCCGGTGAGCACCGGGACCAGGCGGTAGCGGGCGCCGAAGCCCAGCGCGACCAGCTGGGTCTTGTCGCCCAGCTCCGCCACGAACACCAGGCCGAGCGCGGCCAGCAGGGATTGCACGGGGGAGGTCGCTCCAGTCGGTCCGGGAGGCTGACCCGACGACGCTAGCGGGGGGTGCGTAGCCTGCGGCAATGGGCGACGCGCTGACGCTGACCGTGCTCGGCTGCTCCGGCTCCTACGCGGGACCGGGTGACGCCTGCAGCGGCTACCTGGTGCGGGCGGGCGACACGGCGGTGGTGCTCGACCTCGGGCCGGGGACCTTCGCCAACCTCCAGGCCCACGTCGACCCGGCGGAGGTGGACGGGCTGGTGCTCACCCACGAGCACCCGGACCACTGGGTCGACCTGCCGATCCTGCGCAACGCGTTCCGCTACGTGCTGGACATCGAGGGCCTGGACGTCTACGGCACGGAGGGCACCCGGGCGCTGGCCACCGCGTTGATCGACGAGCTGCCCCCGACGCTGGTCTGGCACACCGCCGCCCCCGGCGAGACGCTGGCGGTGGGCCCCCTGGCCTTCGGCTTCGGCCTCACCGACCACCCGGTGGAGACCCTGGCCGTCCGGGTCGAGGCGGGCGGCCGCACCCTGCTCTACAGCGCCGACACCGGCCCCGGCTGGGACCCGGGACTGCTGGGCGAGGGCGTCGACGTCCTGCTGTGCGAAGCCTCCCTCGGCCCGGAGCACGAGGGAGAGGTCCTGCATCTCTCGGCCCGCCAGGCGGGAGGGTTGGCCCGTGCCATCGGCGCCGACCGCCTCGTCCTCACCCACATCGTCCCGGGAGTCGACGAGGACACCCAGCGCACCCTGGCCGCGGCCGCCTACGGCGGCGAAGTCGCCATCGCCACCACCGGCGCCACCTTCACGATCTGACCCGCCCCTGCTCGGGTTCACCCAGGTCGAGGTCGCGGGCCGCGAAGGTCAGGGTGGGGTTGCCCTCGGTGTCGACGATGGCGTAACCGGACCGATCGTCGCCGTCGAGGGCGGCCTGGCGGACCAGGGCGTCGCACTCCCAGGTGCCGGTGTCGTGCAGCTCGGTGACGCCTCGGGCGGTGATGACGCGGGTCGACTCGTCCCACAGCTGGATGCGGATCACCAGCCCCTCGAAGGTGCGCGTGTAGTCCAGGACGTTGGCGTCGCCCGTGGACAGGACGACGTCGTTCAGCGCTCCGCCCGCCCTCGCTCGTAGGTCGCCACGGCCTCGGGGTCATCGTCGAAGTAGGCGTCCCAGAAACCGGGCGCCGACCATTCCTCGGGGCCGAGGGTGAACGTGCCGCCTGGCGCCAGGCGGGCTCGCCAGTGTGGGGGGATCGTGCAGTCGACGGTGTCGAACAGCGCCGAGTCGAACAGCGCGGGCGTGCCCGACTGCTCGCTCGCGATGCGGAAGTGGACCAGACGGCCGGGCTCGGCCCGGACCTCCAGCACGTCGTAGGGCACGCCCGGCTTCAGCCAGGTGCC
>DASRJN010000705.1:0-9437 GCA_035649455.1 Acidimicrobiales bacterium | reverse complement strand
ATGAGACGTTGCCGTGCCGGCTTGACGAAGGCGGCAACGCCCGCGACCAGTGCTACCGGAACGGCGACCAGAAGAAGCTCGTCCATGACGTACTCCTCTCTCTGAGCGCCCCAGCATGAGCACCGGGGGGGGTGCTCAGCGACACAGACGTCCAGCCGCATCATGTAGGACGCCGGGGGCCGAGGGACCATCCTGGCAGGATGAGGCACCCGCCGAGCCGCGACCTGTCCGATCATCTCAAGGGGATGATGACTACACGAGCTGCAATGCCGTGGCGCGACGGACAGCGGCGGATCGGTGCGGCACGTCGAGCTTCCGGTAGATGGCCCGGACGTGCGTCCGTCACGGGTGATCCGGACGCCCGACGCCTGTCGTCGGGGCGGTGACCCCAAGGACGGATCACCGGGGCGAGGGATCATCCCTCGGGGATGACGACACGAGAGGACACCACAGAAATCCTCGGCGGAAGGTGCCCAGATGTCACCTCTCCGAGCGAGAGCGGACGAGAGGATAACCGCATGACCACGACCGCCGCCGCGCGCGCACACGTCATGAGGCGCCTGGTCCAGGCCGCTCTCACCTGCGACCGCGATGTGATGGCCGATCTGGTCACCGCCGACGTGACGGCTTGGTCCTCCAGCCTGTTCGTCACCTCTCGGGACGACCTGCTCGCGGCTCTCGAGCGCCGAGACGACGCCCTTTCGGGCGTCGACATCGAGGTACGAGTCTGCGCGTTCCGGACCTACTCCGATGACCTCGCGGTAATTGACCAAGCCCTGGCCGACCCATGAGCGACCGACGCGCGCGACGCGACTTAGAGGCAGCATTCGTATGACCGCGATCACGAGACCTGAGGTAGCCACGGGCCCCGCTGGATCGACGAACCGGACGTTGGTGGGCGCTGCTCCTCCTCGGGATCGGCTGGTTCATCGTGGGGGTGGTGGTGCTCGACTTCGACATCGACTCGGCGATGACGATCGGTTGGCTGGTCGCCGGCTTCCTGATCGCCGCCGGGGTGACGGAGGTCGCGATGGTTAGTGCCACCGAGAGCTGGCGGTAGGTCCACGCCCTGCTGGGCGTCCTGTTCATCGGGGGCGGGATCCTCGCGTTCCTCGAGCCGCTGCAGACCTGTCGCGTCCCGGGTTGCCGTGCACGGAAGAGCCCGCCGGCGGCCGAGGCCGCGACGTCACTGCCGGGCGCGTAGGACCGCCAGTGCCTCGTCGGCGTGCTTGTCCATGTTGATCTCTGACGAGATGGTGGCGAGGATGTGGCGGTCCTGGTCGATGCCGAAGGTCGATCGCTTGCTGAAGAGCGGGCCCGGCCGCTTCACGCCGAACGCCTTGGCGATCCTCTTGTCGGTGTCGGACAGGAGGCGGTAGTCGAAGCGAGGATCCCTCCCTTCGCGGAAGGATCGGGCTACACGGTCTTCTTCCTCCCTGGTGTCGATCGGACTGTCGCCGGCATGGTGCAGATGGACGAGCTGTGGCCGGAGGACATCCCGCCGCATTGGATGATCTACTTCGCGGTCGCGGATACCGACATCACAGCCGCTCGGGCAGCCGAGTTGGGGGCCACGATCTCCGTAGAGCCCTTCGACCTGTTCAACGTGGGACGTGTCGCTGTCCTCGACGACCCCGAAGGTGCCTCCTTCTCCATCCTCCAATGGAACGAATGAATCGCCGCGTCCCGTTGCTCGACTCCGATGTTGTCGCCGTCGTTCTCGACTAGGAACACACCACCCGTGCAGCGACACGAAACTGACAGTGCAAACGACAGGAGATGTCAGCGAACGGCCGTTCGGCCTGCTCGATGGCACCCGATCTCACGCGGACGGGCTGGCGTACGTCTCACTGCCGAGGATGTGCAGCGAAACGTACGGCTCGTCGCCCACCACCCAGCTGTCGTGCCCAGGAGGCACGTAGAAGAAGGTGCCAGCCACCATCAGCTGCTCGCGGCCGTCGGCCATCTTCACCATCGCTTCACCTTGAAGCACGAGGCCGACATGCTCGACATCGCAGAGTGAGCTGCCCACGGTGGGACCGACATGTTCGGACCAGCGCCAGCCGGGCTCGTACGTAGCTCGACCGAGAGCCAAGGGGCCGACTCGGTAGACCTCGAACCGGCCGTTCTCGAAGACGCGCGTCTCCGTCGGGCTGTCGAGGTTGATCAGTTCGAGGTCCATCGCATCTCCTCCGTCTCCATCCTGGTGCCCAACGCAGTCAGAGGTCACGCCGGTTCGCACATGCGCCACGTGTCGGATCCTGTTTCCGGAGAAACGTCGCCGGCCGCAACTGGTCGAGGCCTGCCGGGTGACGCTCAGCCGGCTGAAGCTCGCTGCCGAGGCGACACACGCCGCGTCGGCGACACGGCCGGACTGATCCGTAACCCCTCGACTGACACCGCTGTCGTTTCGACTCACAGTCGTGTCGTTCTTCACTGACAGATCGGTGTCGCTGCACACGCTGCAGACCCAGGATTATGGGCGGCCTGGCTGAAGGCCAGACCGCCTATAATCCTCGTTCTGTCAAGTTGACGAACCGGGAGGCGAAGGGGCACCAGGTTGCCTCGAGCTCCCCAGCTGCGTTGCGGATGGCCTCGATGGCTTCCGGGGCGCCGGGCCGGGGCCGGTCGTCGGCGGCCCAGGCGGCGACGATGTCGGCGTCGACCTCCGGGTGGAACTGGACGCCCCACGCGGCGTCGCCTACCCGGATGGCCTGGGCCACGCCGTCGGGTGTCTCCGCCAGTGTGACGCTGCCGGGTGGCAGCTCCAGGGCGATGTCGTTGTTCCACTGCACCGCCCTGCTGCCCGCTCGCACGGTACCGAACAGACGTTCGCCTCTCGCCGCTTCGGTCAGCCCGACCTCCAGGAGGCCCATCTGCTTGCCGGCCGGATTGCGTCCCACCTCGCCTCCGCATCCGGCCACCAGCAGCTGGTGGCCCAGGCAGACGGCGAGGGTCGGCACGCCTTCGTTCACTGCGGCCCGCAGCAGGTGCCGGGTGGCCGGCAGCCACGGGTACCGGTCGTCGTCGACCACCGCGCCCATCGACCCGCCCAGCACGACCAGGCCGTCGGCCTCCCCCGGGGCCGGGAGCGGCTCGCCCGCGTACGGCCGGTGGACTCGCAGGGTGGCGCCCGCGCCGGTGAGCCACGCGTCGAGGAGGCCGAGGGGGCAGCCGGCCTCGTGCTGGACGACGGCAAGGGTGGGCAGACCTGAGACCCTACCTGCCCACTTGTCGCGCGAGACTGCCTCGGATGCACCCTGCGTCCCCTCCCCCGATGCTCCGCGCCGCGGGCCTGACCATGACCTACCCCAACGGGGTGACGGCCCTGGCCGGGCTGACGGTCGACGTGCCTGCCGGGTCCGTGGGGCTGGTCGGCGCCAACGGTGCCGGCAAGACGACGCTGTTCCGGCTGATGCTGGGCCTGATGCGACCCACCCAGGGCGCGCTCGAGGTGGCCGGGCACCGGGTGGACAGCGACCCCGTGGCGGTCCGCAGCCGCCTGGGCTACATGCCCGAGCACGACTGCCTCCCGCTCGACCAGACCGCAGCCGACGTGGTGTCCACCTTCGGCGAACTGGCCGGGCTGCCGGTCCGGGCCGCCCGCCAGCGCGCTTCGGACGTGCTCGACCTGGTGGGCCTGGACGAGGCCCGCTTCCGGCCTGTGGGCGGCTTCTCCACCGGCATGCGGCAGCGCACCAAGCTGGCCCAGGCGCTGGTGGCCGACCCTCAGCTGGTGCTGCTCGACGAGCCCACCGCCGGGCTGGACCCGCTCGGCCGCGAGGAGATGCTCGAGCTGGTCGGCCGGCTGGCCGGGTTCGGCATCTCGGCCATCCTCGCCACCCACCTGCTCGACGACGTCCAGCGGGTGTGCCAGAACGTCGTGATGGTCGACCGGGGGCACCTGGTGCTGGCCGGGCCGATCGACCAGCTGATGCAGACCACGGGCTACATGCGGGTCGAGGTGGGCGGGCGCGACGACGCCGTGGCCGTGCTGGCCCAGGCGCTGGCCGCCCACGGCGTCACCACCACACCGGTCGACGACCATCACATAGACGTCGACACCCAGGTCCACGGCGACGTGACCTTCGACCTCGTGCGCGATGCGGTGGCCGACCTCGGGCTGCGGCTCTACGCGGTCTCGACCCGCCACCGGTCGCTCGACGACGTCTTCCTCCAGGAGGCCTACCGGTGACGGCGCTGTACCAGGCTGCGGCCGGCGCCGTCTACGACCGCGGCTACCGGCCCTATTCCGGCCCCCGGGGCGGCCGCCGCGAGGCCACGCTGGCGCTGTGGCGGCTCTCGGTGCGCCGGGCGCTGGGCCTGCGCCGCCCCTGGCGTCAGAAGGTGTTCCCGTGGACGCTGCTGGGTCTCGCCACCATCCCCGCCATCATCAACGTGGGCGTCGCCTGGGTGATCCGCAACAACCCCGTGGAGATGGCCGACTTCGAGTTCATCACCTACCGGGACTATGTGGGCGTCTCGACGGTGCTGATCCTGTTCGTGGCCCTCACCGCCCCCGACGTGGTGTGCCCGGACCGGGCCCAGCGGGTGCTGCCGCTGCTTTTCTCCCGGCCCTTGACCGGGGTCGACTACGTGCTGGCCAAGGTCGGAGCCATCTTCTTCATCGTCTTCGGGTTCTCGTTCCTGCCCCAGGTCGTGCTGTTCGTCGGCCAGATGCTGGTGAGCCGCGACGGGGCGCTCAGCTACTTCACCGACAACGCCGAGGTGCTGTGGCAGGTGCCGATCGCGGTCGCCCTGCTGGCCCTGCTGTACGCCGCCGTCGGCGTGGCCCTGGCCTCCCTCACCGACCGGCGCATCGTCGGCGGCGTGGCCATCATCGGGCTCGCCTTCGTGACCTCCGCGATAGCCGGCATCGTCGTCGACGCCAGCCAGGGCGACGGCACGCCGCTGGCGGTCATCGGCATCTTCTTCGTACCGCTCGATCTGAGGGACCTGGTGTTCCTGGGCCACCTGCATCCCATCGACTCCGGCCTCTCCGGCGTGGAGGGCGGCGGCCTCATCGCCATCGTGGCCTACTCGGTCTACGTGATCGCCGCGCTCGCGGTGCTGCTGTACCGCTACCGCGAGGTCGACCTGTGACCACCAGCGCTCCCCCGCCTCCGGCAGCGCCCGTGCCCCTGCCGCCCCCGGCCCCGCCCGCACATCTCGACCCGGCGTTCGTGCCCGACGCGACGGTGGTGGTCCGCCAGGCGTCGGTCTGGTTCGGGCAGAAGGTGGCGCTCACCGAGCTGTCCTGCTCGTTCGGTCCCGGGGTGACCGGACTGCTGGGCCCCAACGGCGCGGGCAAGACCACGCTGATGCGAGCCATCACCGGCCTGCTCGCCCTCAACGACGGCCACGTCGAGGTCATGGGTCGCAACCCGCACCGCGACCGGAACGTGCAGCGGACCGTCTCGCTGGTCCCCGAGGACGAGGCCGTGCCCCCAGCCCTCACCGCCCGCCAGCTGGTGCGCTACACCGCCGCGCTGCACCGGGTCGAGGACCGCTCGCTCCCGGACCGCTGCCTGGACACCGTGGGCCTGCTGGAGGTGGCCGATCGCAAGCTCCGCGGGTTCTCCAAGGGCATGCGCCAGCGAGCCAAGGTCGCCTCGTCCCTCGTCACCATGCCCCGGGTCCTGGTGCTGGACGAGCCACTGAACGGCGCGGACCCGGTGCAGCGGGTGGCACTCATCAATTTGTTCAACGCGCTGGGCGACCAGGGCCGCACGGTCATCGTGAGCTCCCACGTGCTGCACGAGGTCGAGCGCCTGGCCTCCCGCCAGATCGTGATCATCCGCGGCCGCCTCGCAGCGGCGGGCGATCACCGGGCCATCCGGGACGGCCTGGCCAACCGCCCCCGCTCGGTGCTCGTGCGCACGCCGGCGGCCCGGGCCCTGGCCGCCGCGCTGGTGGCCTCGGACACGGTGCGCGGCGTAGCCGTCGACGGCTCCACCGTGGTGGTCACGTCGGACCGCGCCGGCGAGATGGCCGCCGTCCTCCCCGTCGTCGCGCGGGACCTGGGCGCCCGCCTGCTCGAAGTGCGCCCGATGGACGACTCGTTGGAGAGCACGTTCCGGGAGCTGCTCCGGTGACCACCACTCCCCCGCCTCCTTCCACTCCCCCGCCGCCGGCGGCCGGCGCGCCCGACGGGCACCCGCCCCGCTGGGCAGCCCACCCCGGCGCCCCCGAGCCGGCGCCCGACGCGCCGCCCACGACGGTGGCGCCGCCGCCCCCCGCCCCGCCTGCTCCGCAGCCCGGGGCGCCCGAGGTGCCGGCCGGGCGGGCGGGGCCCGCGCTGCCGGCGCCGTTCCCGGCGATCGTCGCCTACACGCTGCGGGCGTGCCTGCCGGCCAAGCGCTGGTGGGGCGTGCTGCTGCCCTGCGTCGGGGCGATCCTGTTCGGGTTCCTCGCCCTGGTGCCGGACGTCAGCACCGAGCGGGCCTTCGAGATCGTGGCCGAGCTGGGGCTGTTCGGACTGGTCCTGCCCCTGACCTGCCTGGTGGTGGGCGACGCCGTGATGGGCGCCGACCTGCGGGCGGGCACGTTCGGGTTCACCTGGCTGTCCCCGGTGAGCTTCGTGACCATCGTGGTGGGCCGCTGGCTCGGCGGCTGGCTGGTGGCGCTGGTCACCCTGGTCCCGGCCCTGGTGCTGGCCACGATCGTGGCCGGCGTGCCGGACGGCGCCGGGGCGATGGCCGTCGCCGGTGCGGCCGGTTCGGCCGCCTACATCGGCCTGTTCGTGATGCTGGGGGCCACGACCCGGCGCTCGGCCGTGTGGGCGCTGGCGGTGGTGTTCCTGGGCGAGCGGCTGCTCGGCGGGTACCTCGCCGGGATCGCCCAGATCTCCCCCATGTGGGAGGCCCAGCAGGTGTACGCGGGCCTGGCCGACGAAGACGGCGGCTGGCGGCTGCTGCGCGAGGGCACGCCCAACGGCTGGGCCGCGGTCGTGCGCCTGGCCGCCATCACCGTGGTCACGCTGGCCATCGCCACCTGGCGCATGGGCCATCTCAAGCCCACCGGCGGGGACGAGTAGCACCCGCGACCTAGCTGAGGACAACTTCAGACCTCGTTCGCTGCCACGCTGGCGGGCATGTGGGACACGTCCGCGCGCCTGCTTCGCCTGCTGTCGTTGCTCCAGGGCCGCCGGGACTGGTCGGGCCGCCAGCTGGCCGATCGGCTGGAGGTGGATGTGCGCACGGTGCGCCGCGACGTCGAGCGGTTGCGTCGCCTCGGCTACCCGGTGGAGTCCACCACCGGGATCGGCGGCGGCTACCGGCTCGGGGCCGGGGCCGAGCTGCCCCCGCTGCTGCTCGACGATGACGAGGCGGTCGCGGTGGCCGTGGGGTTGCGCACCGCGGCCGGCGGCACAGTGACCGGCATCGAGGAGTCCTCGCTGCGGGCGCTGGCCAAGCTCGAACAGGTGCTCCCGGCCCGGCTGCGCCACCGGATGCAGACTCTCGGCGACGCCACCGTCCCGCTGCCCGGGCCCCGCCCCACGGTGGACGCCGACCTGCTGACCGTGGTGGCCGGCGCGTGCCGAGCTCGCCAGCAGCTCCGCTTCGACTACCGCGACCACGGTGGCGCCACCAGCCGTCGCACCGTCGAGCCGTACCACCTCGCCCACACCGGGCGGCTCTGGTATCTGGTGGCCTGGGACCTGGACCGCCGCGACTGGCGCACGTTCCGCCTCGACCGCGTCGAGCCCATGCCCATCCCCGGGGATCGCTTCCGTCCCCGGCCGCCGCCCGACGGCGACATGGCCGCCTACGTGCACCGCTCGCTGGCGATCGCGCCCTACCAGCTGACGGCGCGGGTCACGTTCCACGCCCCCGCGGCGGTGGTGTCCGAGCGGGTCCCACCGGCGGCCGGGATCGTCGAACCGGTCGACGACCACACCTGTGTGGTGACCTACGGAGGCGAGTCGCTGAGGTCCCTCGGCGTGTTCGTGGGCATGGTCGATGTCGACTTCACCGTCGAGGAGCCGCCCGAGCTGGTGGAGCACGTCGCCCGCCTGGCCGACCGCTACCGCCGAGCCGCCCCGCCCGCCCGTGAGTTACGGGGACGCGCGCCCGGTCCACTAGCCTGAACGCCGCTGACGACCTCCGTGGGAGAGTCCCGCTGCCGCACGGCACGGGCGCCGAAGGGGCAACCACCCCGGAACCTCTCAGGCACCAAGGACCACTGGGGCGAGGCAGCTCTGGAGTCGCGACGGGCGGCGACAGATGGGGTACGCACGAGCGACCATCCCCGACTCTGGAGCAGCCTGTGAACACCAGCGCCGCCGACACGTTCGCCGACCGCCACATCGGGCCGACCGCCGCGGACGTCGAGCACATGCTCGAGGCCCTGGGGGTGGCGACCCTGGACGAGCTGCTGGACCAGGCCGTGCCCGCCTCCATCCGCGACGACAAGCCGCTGGAGCTGGAGGACGCGTTGAGCGAGCCCGAGGCCCTCGCCCGGCTGCGAGCCCTGGCCGCGCGCAACGAAGTGGTCACGTCGCTGATCGGCGCCGGCTACTACGGCACCCACACGCCGGGCGTGATCCTGCGCAACGTGCTGGAGAGCCCGGCCTGGTACACGGCCTACACGCCCTACCAGCCCGAGATCAGCCAGGGCCGGCTGGAGGCGCTGCTCAACTTCCAGACCATGGTCTGCGACCTCACCGGCATGGAGATCACCAACGCCTCCATGCTCGACGAGGGCACGGCCGCGGCCGAGGCCATGACCCTGGCCCGCCGGTCCACCAGGCACGAGGGCAACGTCTTCTTCGTGGACTCCGAGTGCCACCCGCAGACCATCGCGGTCGTGGCCACCCGGGCCGAGCCGCTGGGCATCGAGGTGGCGGTGGGCGACCCCGCCACCGAACTGGACCCGGCCGCGGCCTTCGGCGTCCTCCTCCAGCACCCGGGCACGACCGGCCTGGTCAGGGACCTGCGGCCGGTGATCGAGGCCGTACACGCGGCCGGCGGCCTGGCCGTGGTGGCCACCGACCTGCTGGCGTGCACGCTGCTGGTCCCCCCGGGCGACCTGGGGGCCGATGCGGCAGTGGGGTCGTCGCAGCGGTTCGGCGTACCCATGGGCTTCGGCGGGCCCCACGCGGGCTTCCTCGCCACCCGCGACCGCTTCAAGCGCTCGCTGCCGGGACGCCTCGTGGGCGTCTCGATCGACGCCGCCGGCCGTCCCGCCCACCGCCTCGCGCTGCAGACCCGCGAGCAGCACATCCGCCGCGAGAAAGCCACGTCCAACATCTGCACCGCCCAGGTGCTGCTGGCCGTCATGGCCTCGATGTACGCCGTGTACCACGGTCCCGAGGGCCTCACCGCCATCGCCAATGGCGTGCACGAGCAGGCCGGGCTGGTGGCCCGGCTGCTCCGCGATGCGGGCTTCGACCTGGTCCACGACACCTGGTTCGACACGCTCACCATCCACACCCC
>DASRJN010000704.1:0-9069 GCA_035649455.1 Acidimicrobiales bacterium | reverse complement strand
GTGCGAGTGACACGACTGCGCCAGGCCGTGGTGGCGGCCGCGGACCGGGACGAAGTGGTGGCGGCGTGGACCGGGGAGCTGGGGCTCGGCGCGCCGTTCCACGATCCGGGGGTCGGGGAGTTCGGGCTCCACAACTCGGTCGTCCCGGTGGGCGACACGTTCCTGGAGGTGGTGTCGCCGCTCGTGCCCGGAGACCGTTGCCCGGCGGAGCGGTTCATGAGCCGGGTCGGGGGCGACTGCGGCTACATGGCCATCTTCCAGGTGGAGGACATGGACGGCGCCCGGGCGCACCTCGACCGGTGCGGGCTGCGGCGTGTCCTCGACCTCGACTTCGACGACATCCGGGCCAGCCATGTGCACCCGGCGGACATGGGGGCGGCCATCGTGTCGTTCGACCAGCCCACGCCGCCCGCTTCGTGGCGTTGGGCCGGGCCCGGCTGGGCCGGCGAGGTCAGGACCGACGTGACCACCGGGCTGGCCGGCATCCGCCTGGCCGCCGAGGACCCGGTGGCGCTCACCGAGCGCTGGGGCCGCGCTCTGGCCATCACCCCCGGCGACGGCACGCTCGCCCTGCCCGACGGCAGCTCGGTCGAGGTGGTGGCGGCGGCGCCGGGGGAGCGGACCGGGCTGGTGGGCATCGACCTGTGGGCCGCCCCGGGTGTCGCCGCCCGCACGTTCGAGGCCGCGGGCGTGGCCTTCCGCCTCGTGCCGGGGGAGTGATCGTGGCGCGGCTGGTGCTCGACGGCCCCGGCGCGGTGCGCTGGGAGGACGCCGACGCGCCCGCGCTCCCGGGTGACGAGGCGGCGCTCGTCCGGCCTCTGGCGGTGGCGACGTGCGACCTGGACGTCGGCGTGCTGCGCGGGGCCTATCCCGCACCGGGCGCCCCCTACGTCCTGGGGCACGAGGGCGTCGCCGAGGTGGTGGAGGTGGGCGGAGCGGTGGCGACCGTCGCCCCCGGCGACCGGGTGGTGGTCCCGTTCCAGATCTCGTGCGGTCGCTGTGAGCGGTGCCGGGCGGGGCGGACGGGCAACTGCGCCGCCCATCCGCCGCTGTCCACCTACGGGCTGGGCGCCATGGGCGGCCACCAGTGGGGCGGCCTGCTGGCCGACATGGTGGCCGTCCCCCACGCCGACGCCATGCTCGTCCCGGTCCCCGACGGCCTCGACCCGGTGGCCATCGCCAGCTGCAGCGACAACGTCCCCGACGGCTGGCGCGCGGTGGGCCCGCAGCTGGCCGCCACCCCCGGGGCCGACGTGCTGGTGATGGCCGGACCGGTCGGGCCCCACTCGATCGGGCTCTACGCCGCCGGGATCGCGGTGGCCCTCGGGGCCGAGCGGGTCGTGTACCACGACGAGGACGAGACCCGGCTCGGGATCGCCGCCGCGCTCGGGGCCGAGACGCAGGACGGCCCACCGCCACGCAAGGTCGGCGCCTTCCCCATCACGGTCAACACCTCGGGCACGGAGGAAGGGTTCCGGTGCGCGCTCAACAGCACCGCGTTCGACGGCGTGTGCACCAACGTGTCGGTCTACCTGGAGGACCCGGCGCTGCCCCTGCTGGCCATGTACTCGCGCGGCTGCACGCTGCACACCGGGAGGGTGCACGCTCGCCCCGCCATCCCCGCGGTGCTCGATCTCGTGGGCCGGGGCTTCGATCCGGGCCTCGTCACGTCGGCCGTCGTAGGTTGGGACGAGGCGGCCGGCGCCCTGGCCGACCCGCCCATGAAGCTGGTCGTCAGCCGCGCGCCGGGCTGACCGGCGGGGCCGCGGCCAGCCCGTCGAGAGCGGTGCGCACCGCCAGCGCCCAGCGGCGATCCCGCGACTCCTGCGACGTCCCGAGCCACCCCGCGCTCTCCTGGGCGGCGAGGCCCTGGGCCAGGGCCAGCAGGACATGGGCGATGTCGGTCTCGTCGCCCCGGAAGAGACCGGCGTCGACGCCGCGGCGGACCCGGCGCAGCACGAACTCGCGCGTCGCCGCCCCCGCGGCCTGCTCCCGCGGCCCGGGATCGAAGTCGGCGAAGGGGCGGGAGAACATCACCTGGGCGAGGACCGGGTTGGCCGCCACGAAGCCACGGAACGCGACGAAAGCGGCCTCCAGGTCGGCCCGTGGGTCGGCGGTCTCCTCCAGGCCGGCGAGGTGCCGGTCGAGCCGCCGGAAGCCGCCGAAGAACACTTCGCGCACGAGCCCGGCCTTGTCCCCGAACAGCTCGTAGACCGCGGGCAGCGACGTCTCCGCCTCCCGGGCGATCCGGCGGGTCGTGAACCCGCTCACCCCCTCGCTGATCAGCACCGCCACCGCGGCGTCCAGCACCCGATCCCGCAGCTCGGGCGTCCTCTGCTTGGCGCGCGGCACCGCCCAACGGTATCGGAACGTCGTTACGACAGGGATTCGGGCGGTCAGGTGGCGGTCAGCTCGGACTGCTCGTCGCCGCCGGTCACCGTGTCCTCGGCGATCACGCCGATGCCGGGGGCGTAGTACTTCTGCTCGACGACGTCGGGTTCGAGCGGGTTCCACTCCTTGATCACCAGGACGTCGGTGTAATCGCCCAGCCCGATCGTCTTGGTGGTACCCACCTTGGCAACCTCGGCCATGTCCTCGGCCTGGCCCGGGTAGTACTCCTGCCGGTAGGCCTGGCCCTGAGCCGGGTGCGCCTGCATGACGATGCCGGGCAGCGCTCCGTCGACGCCGGCCTCCCAGGAGCCCTCGGTGCTCGTGACCCGGCCGTTCTCGTACTCCTTGGAGTCCTCGCCCATGTACCAGACGTTGCCGTCGCGGTCCTGCGCGTACCAGTCGTAGGTGTCCTCGATCACATCGCCCCGCACGCTCACGGTGTCGCGCACCACCACGACCGGGATGCCCATCACCACCTTCTGCTGGTCGGTCACGACGACCTCGGTGTGCTCGGGCTCCCCGTCGGAGGTGCCGTCGTAGGCCCACCGGGCACCCGCGGCCAACGGCATGTACGGGTTGTCGACCGTGGTGACGAAGTTGGCCGGGTCGATGACGGGGGCGTAGTGGCCGCCGTCGCCCGGGTCGATTACCGGGGCGGGCTCGGTCGTCGCCGTTTCCGAGCCGCCGTCCGCCTGGGTCGAGGTGTCGTCGTCGCCGCAGGCCGCGGCCGCCAGCCCCAGGACCGTGAGGCCGGCGACGAGCCCAGCCGTCGTCCGTCCCCGCCTGCTTCGGGTGCGTGGTGCCATGGCACCAGCGTGCCCGTTCGGTGCTGACCGTCACCTGACAGCTAGGGACTTTGGTCCCTGGTCGCACCCGCCGGGCGTCCTTACCGTCGGTGCGGTGAACCACAACACCCTGGCCGAGATCGTGACCGAGAACCCCGCCGCCGCCCGCGTCCTCGAAGGCTTCGGGCTGGACTACTGCTGCCACGGCCACCGCACGCTGGCCGTCGCGTGTGCCGAGTCCGGGATCGCTCCCGACGTTGTAACGGCCAAGCTCGCCGGCCTGGAGCAAGAGGTCGACATCGGCTGGACGACGCTGGCGCCGCCGGCACTGGCCGACCACATCGTGGACACGCACCATCGCTACCTGCACGAGGAGCTCCCGCTGCTCGACGCGCTGGCCGGCAAGGTGCTCGCGGCCCACGGCGAGCGCCATCCCGAGCTGGCCGAGGTCCGCCGGCTGGTCGCCGCCCTGCGGGCCGACCTGGAGCCCCACCTGATGAAGGAGGAGCGGGTCCTGTTCCCGGCCATCCACGACCTCGCCGCCGGCCGGACCGAGTTCCCGTTCGGGCCGGTCGCCAACCCGATCCGCATGATGATCGCCGAGCACGACCGGGCCGGCGAGCTGCTGGCCGAGCTGCGGGCCGCCACCGGCGCCTACGCCGTGCCACCCGACGGGTGCACCAGCTTCCGCTCGCTCTACGACCGGCTGGCGGCGCTGGAGGAGGACACCCACCTGCACATCCACAAGGAGAACCACGTCCTGTTCCCGGACGCCCTGAGGCTGGCCGAGGCTCTCGCAGAACAGAACAGCTAGCGGGTCACGCCT
Source organism: Acidimicrobiales bacterium (assembly GCA_035649455.1). GTDB lineage: Bacteria > Actinomycetota > Acidimicrobiia > Acidimicrobiales > VFJN01 > ZC4RG19. Next base: position 5,067 of record DASRJN010000704.1, on the reverse strand, counting down.
CGGGCGCGGGGACGTGACCGGCTTCGGCCGCGGCCGCCATCATCACCTCGGCGACGAGGTTGTAGGCGTGGCGCCAGGCGGTGTCGTGGGCCTCGGTCCAGTTGGGCCCGAGCGCTTCGGCCAGGGCGCCGACCAGCGCCTCGCCCACCAGCCGGTAGTGCCGGACCTGGACGCCGTAGCCGGCGTGGCGGGTCGCCAGGTCCCGCAGCCGGGCGCTGAAGACGTCGAAGGAGACGATCGCCTCGACGATGGCCGCCAGCTCCGCGCTGAACTTGTCGGCCATGATCTCCGGACCATCGGTGAACAGGTCCTCGACGGTGGGATCGAGGGCGAACAGGCGGCGATAGAACTCCCTCGCCATCGCGGTGCTGCCGCGGCCCAGCGACGCGTACGACGAGCGCACCAGCTCGACCTGTTCGGGCGTCACGGCTCGTCCCGCCTCAGCGCGTCGGCCAGGTCGGCCCGGCTCGAAACGCCGAGCTTGTCGTAGATGCGGCCGAGGTGGTTGTCCACGGTCCTCACCGACAGGAACAGGCGCTCGGCGATGACCTTGCTCGTCTCCCCGCCCGCGGCGAGGAGGGCGATCTCCCGCTCGCGCCCGGTCAGCGGCACGACGCCCCGCGCCCGGGCGAGCGCCGGTGGGTGCGCGCCCTCGCACTCAGCGGCCAGCTCTTGGGAGCGGCGGTCGGAGGCCGTGGCCCGCCGTTGGTCCCGGCGGCGGCGCCAGGCGTCGGCGGCCTGCGCCGCCGCCTCGGCCGCCAGCACCATCGCCCCGCAGGCCTCGAAGCGATCGGCGCAGGCGTCGAGGCGCTCCGGGCTGCCGGCGACCAGGGCCGCGGCGTGGTCCGCACGCGCGGCCACGAGCCGGCTGTCGCCGGCGGCCGCGAGCCGGGCCAGGCGGGGGAGGGCTTCGTCCTCGGCCCCCAGCCGGGCGGCGTCGTGGAGCAGCCACGCCGCCGCGGGCACATGGCCGGCGTCCTCCGCCTCGGCCGCGGCGTCCAGCAGGAGCGAGCGTGCCGCCGGGATCTCGCCCCCGGCCACCAGGGCCCAGGCCGGGCCGAGCGGCAGCTCGGGAGCGAGCAGGCCGAACCCAGGCGGGAGCGTGCCCAACCGGTCCGCCTCGGCCGCACTGGCGGCCGCGTCGCCGCGCAGGCCGTGGGCGGCGGCGGCCACGGCCACCGTGGCCGGGCGCAGGCCCTCCAGCCGGGAGCTGTCGATGGCGCGACCCGCTCGGCCGCACCACTGCAGCGCGGTGTCGGGCAGGCCCTGGGCCAGCGCGCCGCGGGCCAGGTGGACGGCGATCCAGATGACCCCGAGCGGCGCCCGAGCCTGTGCCGCGACGTCGAACCACGTGCGGCCCCGCTCCTGGGCCTCGCCGAGCCGGCCCGCCTGGATGAGGGCGAACAGGAGGTTGACGCGGTGGGTGCCCGGCGACGAGATGGCCAGCTCGTCCCCGAGCGCCTGGTGCTCCCGGGCGGCCCGCCGGGTGACCTCGATCGCCTCGGCGGTGCGGCCCAGCGTGGCCAGGGCCTGGGCGCGGGGGATGGCGGCGAGCACCCGGAGGCGGGCGGTGGTCAGATCCAGGTCGTCCAGCAGGTCGATTGCTTCCCGGGGCCGCCCGGACAGGGACAGCACCTCGGCCTCGCCGGTCCGGAGCTCCTCGCGGGCCGCGCGCGTGCCGACCCGCTCCCGGGCCGCCCGGCCGACGGCTACCGCGGCGTCGGTTCGCAGGCAGCCCCGCATCAGGTTGCGGCGCCGGACATGAGCGATCCGCACCACGTCCTCGTCGCCCTCGGCCCGCTCGGTGGCGGCGGCTAGGACGACCTCCGCCTCGTCGAACGAGCCCAGGTTGTAGAGCGACTCGCCCAGGACCAGCCCGGCCACAGCCGACGGTTCGGACGCGAGCGCGGCCCGGGACAGCTTGGCCGAGTGGTGGAAGTCCTGGGCGTAGCGCGCCAGCTGCGCTGCCCGCAGCAGCAGGTCGGGATCGCCGCGGCCCGTCGCCTCCAGCCGCCAGGTGGCGATGCGCGCCGCGTCGTCGCGCCTCCGGGCGCCCCGGGCCTCGACGGCCTCGGCGTGGCGCAAAAGGATCGACCGGCGCCGCAAGGCGGGCAGGCGGGCTCGCAGCACCTCACCGTGCATGGGGTGGGCGAGGCGCACCGACTCGCGGCGCCCGTCCGTGCGCACGGTGATCAGGCCCTGGCGCTCCAGCTCCTCCAGCACCGCGAGCCCGGCGCTCGCCTCGAGCTGGCCGAGGCCGAGGGGCTGGCACAGGGCCAGCTGGTCCAGCACCGCGTGCGCCGCGGGCTCGAGCTCGGCGAGCCGCAGCTCGACCAGCTCGCGCAGCCGGTCGGGGGCGGGCAGCGGCCCGTCGATGTGCCACACCCCGTCCCGGCAGACCAGCGCCCCGCGAGCCCGGGCCCCGAGGACCAGCTCGCGCAGGGCCAGGAGGTTGCCACGGCCGGTATGCCACAGCTGGGCCGACGCGGCCGCGTCGAGCGGGCCTTCGAGGGCCATGTGCAGGAGCGTGTCCACGCCCAGCTGGTCCAAGTCCCGCAGGTCGACCCGGACGGCGCGCTCGTCCCGCCACCAGCGGACCACGGTCTCGGGCACCGGCTGGCCGGCCACCACGGTGGCGACGCAGAACAACGCCTGCGTGGCCAGGAGCCGGTCGATCAACCGGACGGTCCAGTCATCGACGCGGTGGGCATCGTCGAGCAACAGGACCGGCACCCCGCTCTCGCCCGGTTCGGGTGCCAGCACGGCGCGGGCGGCCTCGAACAGCCCCGCGAAGGCCCCCGCGGTCATCGAGTCACCGGACCCGAGGTGGCGCAGGATGTCAGTGGGCAGCAGGTGGACGAGCGGGCCGAACGAGATCTCGGAGGTGGACGGATCGGCGGCCGCCCGCAGGGGGCGGCGTCCGGCCGCGGCGGCGAGCTCGAGGCACTCCTCCCCGAGGCGGGTCTTGCCGACACCGGAGGGCCCGTAGATGCAGACGCCCTGGCACCCGGGATCGTCCAGCGCCCGCGTGAACGTGTCCAGCTCGTCCCGTCGGCCGACGAGCGGCCACCGCGTCGCCACCGCCATCAGGGCGAGCGTACTAACGGGGCCACCCAGAGGGCCGGGGCCGCTATGGTCCGGCCCGCGCCCAGCACTGCTCCTCCTGTCGTCGCGTGAAAGGCGTGGGCCATGGTCGATGATCGCCGTGCCATCGAGCTCGAGGTCGAGGTCCCCGGCAGCCCCGAGGAGGTGTGGCGGGCGATAGCCACCGGACCGGGCATCTCGTCCTGGTACGTGCCCCACACCGTCGAGGAGCGGGAGGGCGGAGCGGCGACCGCCTCGTTCGGCCCGGGCCCCGAGATGCAGGTGCCGGGCCGGGTCGCCGCCTGGGAGCCGCCTCGGCGGATCGTGTTCGACGGGGGCGAGGGTGTCGGCGGCCTGGCCTTCGAGTGGACCGTAGAGGCCCGTGACGGTGGCACTTGCGCCGTGCGGCTCGTCAACAGCGGCTTCGGCGAGGGCGACGACTGGGACGACCAGTACGACGGGTTGTCCGAGGGCTGGCAGCTCTTCATGCTCAACCTCAAGCTGCACCTCGAGCACTTCCCCGGGCAGACGGCCACCTCGTCACTTCCCGTCGGGCAATGGGCCGGGCCCCGCGCCGAGGCCTTCACCCGGCTCACCGACGCCCTCGGCATCCCCGCGGCGCCGGCCGTGGGCGACCGCGTGGCGGTGAGCGCGCCCGACGCCCCGGCCCTGGCCGGCACCGTGGCCGCCGCGGCGCCGTGGCGGCTGGCCCTGGTGGTGGACGAGCCGGCGCCGGGCACGGCCTTCCTGGCCGTCGAAGGCGAGGGCGCGCAGGTGCACGTGTCGGTCTGGATGTACCTGTACGGGTCCGACGGGGCCGAAGCCGCCAAGCGGGACGAGCCCGCCTGGGCGAGCTGGCTGGCCGAGCGCGGCGTGCCCGCGGGCTGAGCGGGCCGAACCGCGCCGGGAGTTTCGCGGCACACTGTCCCGATGCCGGACTACGAGGAGATCCGCTACGAGGTCGACGACCCCGTGGCCACCATCACGCTCGACCGACCGCAGGCGCTCAACGCGTGGACTGACCGCATGGGCGCGGAGGTGCGCCACGCGGTGGCGGCGGCCGAGCACGATCCCCGGGTCGTGGGCATCGTCATCACCGGCGCCGGCCGCGGCTTCTGTGCCGGGGCCGACATGAACACGCTGACGTCCATCAGCGACGGGAGCCGCGGCGCCGCGGAGATCCCGGCCGAGCTCGCGTCCGATCCCGGCGACCCCGCGGCGGGCGACGACCTGCGCGGCGGGGAGTACACCTATCTCCTGTCGGTGCCCAAGCCGGTCGTGGCCGCGGTCAACGGGCCGGTGGCGGGCATGGCCGTCCCTTTCGTGCTGGCCTGCGACGTCCGGTTCATGGCCGAGGATGCGGTGCTCCTGACCGCCTTCGCCCAGCGCGGCCTCATCGCCGAGTGGGGCCTGAGCTGGCTGCTGCCCCGGCTGGTGGGCACGGCCGTGGCCCTCGACCTGCTGTTCAGCTCGCGCAAGGTGTCCGGCCGTGAGGCCGCAACCCTGGGGCTGGTCAACGCCGCGCTGCCCCGCGACGTGGTGCTGGCCCACGCCCAGGACTACGTCCGCGAGTTGGCCCGGACCTCGTCGCCGGCGTCGATGGCGGTCATGAAGCGGCAGGTGTACCAGCAGCTGCACGCCGGGCTGCTCCCGGCCGACCGCGAGGCACGGGGCCTCATGGTCGAGAGCTTCTCCCGACCCGACTTCCGCGAGGGCGTGCGCTCGTTCACCGAGAAGCGCCCGCCCCGGTTCGAGCGCCTGACCTGAGCGTCGCCAGGCGCACGGCCGCGGCCACCAGGCCGACCGCCACCAGGCCCGGCAGCATCAGCGCAAGAGGGCGTGGGCGACGGCCACGATCGGGACCAGCAGCAGCGCCTCGAACAGGATGGCCAGGTAGATCAGGCTCGCCAGGCAGCCGAACAGGGCCAGGAACAGCACCCCGATCACCGCCATTCCCAGGATGCCCACTACCCAGCCGAGCGC
>DASRJN010000703.1:0-9061 GCA_035649455.1 Acidimicrobiales bacterium | reverse complement strand
GACCACTCCCGCTCGGGGGTGCCCAGGGTGCCGCGGAAGTACTTCTGGGCGACGATGTTGGTGGCGTTCAGCGACCACGTTGTGGGGAACTCGACGCCGATCTGCTCGAACGCCACCGAGCCGTCCCGGAAGTTGGTGATGCGCGCGTCGCGCCGCTCCCACTCCACCATGTCGTACGGGTGCACGCCCTCGGTCGTGTAATGGCGACGGATGCCGATGCCCGCCTGCTCGGGAGCGAGAGCCATGGGATTCCTCCAGGTCGGTGGCGTGCGGTGGGGGGACGACGGGGCATGATGCCCAACCACAAGCCCTTGTGTTCTCCGCCATGAGCGACCACAAGAGCTAGTGGTAAATTACACCACCGAAATTACAAGCCTGTCAACGCCCTAGCCCGGGGATCGCCGTTGACACACTGGTGCAACGCCGGCGCGCCACCCTGGATTCCACCCCCTGCGCGGCTCCTCGCCGCTCGTGACACCGGCCCGGCGCGGACTCGCAGGTTGAGAGACGTCCTGCCCGTCCCTGCCTGGGAGCGACGGGAGGCGGTCCATCAAGGAGTCGCCCAGCCCACCACAGACACGGAAGCGACAACCGCCATTCCGCTCGTCCGCGCCGAGGCCGAGTTCACGTTGGGCAACCTAGAAGGGAAGGGTTGTGGACGACTAGAGGAGGATCCTGTGAATTTCCGGCGAAGACATCCACAGCCTGGTGGCTTTCCGTCGCTACGGTGCGTCGCCTGATGCTCCTCCTCTGGCCCGATCCCGGCGGCGAGGTCGACCCGGCCATCGCCTACGCCGGCGACCCGCGGCCCGAGCCCGCCGGCCGCCCCTGGGTCATGCTCAACATGATCAGCACCGCCGACGGTGGCGCGGCCGATCCCGCCGGCCGGTCGGGCGGGCTCGGTGGCCCGGCCGACAAGCAGGTGTTCGTCGCCATCCGTGCCGTCGCCGACGTGATCGTGGCCGGCGCGGCCACCGTGGCGAGCGAGGACTACGGGCCGGCGCGCCTGTCCCCCGCCCTGCGGGAAGCCCGGCGCGAGCGGGGCCAGGCGGAGCTACCGCGCCTGGCGGTGGTCACGGCATCGCTGCAGATCGCCCCGGACCGCCGCCTGTTCCGCGAGGCAGATCCCGGCAACCGCCCGATCGTGCTCACCACGGCCGCCGCCGACCGGGACCGGCGCCGGGCCCTGGAGGCCGTGGCCGAGGTCATCGAGGTCGGCGACCAGCAGGTCGACTGGCATCGGGCACTGGCCGCGCTCAGCTCGGCGGCGGGCGCCCGGGTCGTGCTGTGCGAAGGCGGCCCCAGCACCAACGCCCGGCTGGTGGCCGACGACCTCGTCGACGAGCTGTGCCTCACGCTGGCTCCGTCACTGGTGGGTGGGGCGGCGCCCCGGATCGTCGACGGACCGGCCGGCGGGCGGCTCGTGCCGCTGACGCTCGAGCGGGCGCTCACGGCCGACGGCTACCTGTTCCTGCGCTACGCCCGACCGTCACGGTGAGACGGGGCGCGGCGGAACCCCCCAGCGGGTCCCGCCACTACCCATGGAGTTGAAGAGACCCGCACCTTCGAGGCGGCGGAGGCGGTACGCCTGACCTCTCCGGTGCGAGCCACTTCGCCCTATGAGAGGGATATCGCCCGCCGCTATGACGCAGCGTGGCGAACGTCACGCGTCCAGCCACTCGCCGCGGTCAACCGCCGCGGCCGGACGGGCGCTTCGGGGCGGTGCGCTTGGTGAGCAACCTCAGCTCGTCCTCGAAGTCCGACAGGTCGTCGAACCCCTTGTAGACCGAGGCGAAGCGCACCGCCGCGATCACATCCAGCTCCCGGAGCAGCTCGAGCACGGCTCGGCCCACCCGCTCGCTGGTCACCTCGTCGCCGGGCAGCCGGCGCATCTCGTCCTCCACCGCGGCCGCCAGCGCCTCGGCCTCGCCCTCGCCCACCGGCCGGGCCTTCACCGCGGCCCGGACGCCGGCAATTACCTTCGACCGGGCGAACGGCTGGCGCTCGCCCGAGCGCTTCACCACCATCAGGGTGGTCGCCTCCACCCGCTCGAAGGTGGTGAAGCGCTGGGCGCAGGCCAGGCACTCCCGGCGGCGCCGGATGGCGGCCCCGTCGTCGGACTGGCGCGAGTCCACGACCTTCGAGTCGAGATGACCGCAGGCCGAGCAGCGCATCCCGGAAAGCTATCCGGCAGCCGGCGACCGCCGGTCGTGGGCCATCACCGCGCAACGTCCGCGTCAAGCGCGGAAAAGTGTCGGGCTGCGTGAACGGCCGATGGATTAGGCGCGTTTCGCGTCCCCTAGGTGAGGTATGCGCGGTACGGTCTCCAAAATGGCGTGGCGGTAGGTGTCTCGCTACCCACAGGAGTGACGATGGCTGGGGACGACAACGACTCACGCGCCCGAACTCGTCCGTCCGTGGCCGTCTCGGCGGTCAGGGTGGCGGTCCGCCGGCCGAGCTACCTGGGGAGGCGGTGAGCTGCAGGAATGACGATCTCGGGGCCGGCGACAGCACCGGCGACGGACAGCGAACGCAGGGTCATGCTCGACGCTGCGTGCCTCAAGAAGAGCTGGGACCTCGTCAGCCAGTACGGCGACCAGGTGCCCCTGTTCTTCTACTCGACCCTGTTCCTGGGCCATCCCTACACCCGGGCGATGTTCCCGGTGAGCATGGCCGCCCAGCGCGACCGGCTCGTGGGGGCGCTGGGGCGCGTCGTGTCCCAGGTCGACGACCTCGACGCCGTCCGGCCGATGCTGCAACGGCTGGGGCGTGACCACCGCAAGTTCGCGGTGGTGCGCGACCACTACCCGGCCGTCGGGGATGCGCTGCTGGCCACCCTGGAGCACTTCTGCGGATCGCAGTGGACCGAAGAGCTCGCCCAGGACTGGCGGGCGGCCTACGGCATGGTGTCGCAGGTCATGATCGAGGCGGCCGACGCTGCGGCCGACACGCCCGCCTGGTGGGAGGCCACCGTCGTCGCCCACGAGCGGCGCACGATCGACGTGGCCGTGCTGACCGTGCGGCCCGAGGGCAAGCTGTCGTACCAGCCGGGGCAGTCCGTGGCGCTGGAGAGCCCGCTGCGGCCCCGGGTCTGGCGGTACTTCTCGCCGGCGTCGCTGCCCGACGACAGCGGGTGCTTCGACCTGCATGTGCGGTTGATCGACGGCGGGGCGGTGAGCACCGCGCTCGTCCAGGCCACCCAGGTGGGCGACAGCCTGCGGCTCGGTGCGCCGGTGGGCCGGCGGCTCACGATCGAGGGACACCACCACGACCTGCTGCTCATCGCGGGTGGGACGGGCCTGGCGCCCATGAAGGCGCTGCTGGCCCAGGTGGCGGCGGAAGGCGGAAACCGGCGGGTGCATCTGTTCTGGGGGGCTCGGTACTACCGCGAGCTGTACGACATGCCGTCGCTGCACAAGCTCGTCCACGGGAACGAACGCCTGCAAGTAGTGCCGTGCGTGTCCGACGACACGGCCATGGGCGGCGCGGTCGAGACCGGCGCCGCGGTCGACGTGGCCCTGCGCCATGGCCCCTGGACCGATCGCGAGATCTACGTGTGCGGCTCCCCGACCATGGTCGACGGCACGCTCACGACGCTCGAAGAGTCCGGAACGCCCCTGAGCCGACTCCACATCGACGAGTTGGGACACGAGGAGACCCTGCCATGACCGCCATCTCGAACGGTCCGAACGCCAAGCCGACGCTGCCCCGCCTCACGCCCGAGCGGGTCCGCAAGATGCAGTTCACACGCACCCAGATCGGCAGGCGAGGGCTGGCGGAGGACGAGGTCAACCTCTTCCTCGAGCGCGTGGCGGAGGACATCGCCGCCCGCGACGCCGAGGACGCGTCCATGCGGGCGATGGTCCTCCACTACCAGAACACGCTCGCGGACTGGCGGGCCGAACACCGCGACCCCCAAGGCCGCACCGGCACCGGCGCCATGCCGAACGTCGAGGCGGTGAACATCCTGTCCCGCGCCCAGCAGGAGGCCGACTCGTACGTCGCCCAGACCCAGGCGTACTGCCGCCGCCTCGCGGTCGACGCCCGCGACCACGCCCAGCAGATCCTCACAGAGGCCCAGGCCCAGGCCGAGGAGGCCGCCAACCTGGCGGTCCAGGGCTACCGCGCCCGCTCGGGCGAGGCCTACACCCCCGAGTTCGAGGAGCTCGAACGACGCCTCGCGTGGGCCCGCACGTTCCTGTCGTCACTGGAGAGCGTCGAAGCCCAACTCCGCACCGCCCGCGAGGCCCTCTCCTACGAGTTCGACCGTCTGGGCTCGGCGGGTAGCCCCAACCGTCGGTGACGCCTCACGGGCCGGCCCGCGGCGGCCGGCGGGTTGCCTTCTCCCGCGAGTCGCTAGTCGATGTCCAGGATCAGTCGATCGCCCACCTCCAGATCGGGCCCACCGTTGGCCTCCCGCAAGGCGTCCACCACCGCCCTCGGGTCTCGATCGGGCGCGATCTCGGAAGCGATCGACCAGAGGGTGTCGCCCGGTTGGACCACATATTCCTGACCGGCCACGAGGCCGAGCTGGGTGCCGTCGAGCGGCTCAGGGGAGGGTGAGCCCTCCACGTCCGCGACCCACGAGACCACCTGTACGGCCAGGAGCGTCGCCAGCAGCACGACGGCAGCGAAGGCGACCAGGACCACGAGGCGACGGCGCCGCACCCGCGTGGCGCGGTCGGGTAACGGGCGAGCTCGGGGGCGGGTGGCAGGCTCGTCGGCCCACCCGTGCTCGCCCGGGAGCGGTGTGTCGGGCTCGTTGTCCTGACGGGCGACGCCGCGCCCGGATCCCAGCGACCAGTCCACTCTCGACCGGGGAACGTTGATGGCGACCATGACCCGATTCTCCTGATGGGTGTGACACTTTCGGGATGGGGCCCTCGCGGCGGGCCTCATCTGGCGATTCGTGGGCGTCGAACGCCCGTTCGACCTCTAGGCAACCACGAACTCGCGTTCGTCGTCAAGGGATCTTCGAACGGGTGTTTGCCTTGGCTACAAGCCGGTGGTACCGTCCGCCCAGAACGTGCGTTCGACCTGGTACGGCCGCCGTTCGTCAAACCCCGATCGTGCAAGTGCAGACCGCGATGCGGAGGGATCGCCCGGGCAGACCGGGCCTCGACGAGACCTGAAGGCCTGCCGCCCAGATCCGGGCAGACCTCCACACGAAGGAGCGCAGCATGCCGCAGACCACGACGCTCACGCCTAGACAGCGCGAGGTCCTGGAGATCATCGAGCAGCACTTGCAGGAGCGCGGCTATCCGCCGTCTGTCCGCGAAATCGGGGAGGCCGTCGGCCTCACTTCGCCGTCCACCGTCCACGCCCACCTGGCGGCGTTGCAGCGGCGCGGCTACCTACGGCGCGATCCCACCAAGCCCCGGGCCATGGAGGTCCGGTGGGACCCGAACTCGGATGCGGTGGCCGAGCGCCGGCCTGTGCGCCACGTGCCCCTGGTCGGCGACGTGGCGGCCGGCACCGACGTGCTGGCCCAGGAGAACGTCGAGGAGCTCCTGCCGCTGCCGGTCGACTTCACGGGCGGCGGCGACCTGTTCATGCTGCGGGTCCGAGGCGATTCGATGATCGAGGCCGGCATCCTCGACGGTGACTTCGTCGTGTGCCGGTCCCAGACCACGGCCGAGACGGGCGACATCGTCGTGGCCGGCATCCCGGGCGACGAGGCCACGATCAAGACGTTCACCACCTCGGGCGACCGCGTGGTGCTCCTACCCGCCAATGCCCGGCTGGGGCCGATGGAGTTCGACCCCGGGGACGTGCGGGTGTTCGGCCGGGTCGTCACGGTGATGCGCCGGCTCTAGCCAGGACTCTGCTCTAGCGAGCGGTCGGCAGCCCCTCGGGCTCGGGACGTTCCACCCCTCTCGTGGGGGTCGGCCCCGCTGGTCCACGGCGCCGACCTCCACGAGTCGAGACGATGCGCCCGGTCAGGGGCCGAGCCGCAGCAGGTCGCCCAGGGCGCGGTGCACCTCGTCCAGGGAGCGGCGCTCGACGCGCTCGTCCTTGGTGTGGGCCAGGGTCGAGTCGCCGGGCCCGAAGTTCACGGCCGGGATGCCGGCCGCGGCAAAGCGGCTCACGTCGGTCCAGCCCAGCTTGGCCCGCACCGGCCGCTGACCTCGATCGCGCAGGCTGGCCAGCAGTGGATGGGTCAGCCCCGGCGGGGCGGCACCGGCCACGTCGATCATCTCGAACTGGTCGCCTTCGGCGAGGTACGGGTCGACCACGGACGCGACATGGTCGCGGGCCTCGTCGCTGGTTCGGTCGGGAGCGAAGCGGTGGTTCAGGGTCACCACGGCCACATCGGGCACTACGTTGCCGGCTACGCCGCCTTGTGCGAAGACGGCCTGCAGCGCCTCGCGGTACTCACAGCCGTCGAGAACGGGCCGGCGTTCCTGGTACTCATCCAGGGCGGCTAGCAATCGGCCGGCACGGTGCAGCGCGTTGCGTCCCATCCAGGGTCGGGCCGTGTGGGCCCGGGCGCCGCGGAAGGTCACCTGCACGCGCATCGTCCCCTGGCACCCGACCTCGAGCGCGGCGTCCGTGGGCTCGCCGAGGATGGCGGCGTCCCCGGCCACCAGATCGGGCCGCTGGGCGAACAGGTGGCCCAAGCCGTTGTCCTCGGCCGCGACCTCCTCGGCCGTGTAGAAGACCCAGGTGACGTCGACGGCAGGATCGGACACTGCGGTCGCGAGCTCCAGCATGACGGCGAGGCCGCCCTTCATGTCGGCCGCGCCCAGGCCCCAGAGCACGTCACCGTCGATCTTGGGCTCGGCGTTGTCGTTGGCGGGCACGGTGTCGAGATGGCCGGCGACGACCAGGCGCTGGTCCCGGCCGAGGTTGGTACGGGCCACCACGTTGTCGCCCATCCGCTCGATGGCCAGGCCGCCGGCCTCGCTCAACCGCTGCTGCACATGGTCGGCCAGAGCTGCCTCGTCGTGGCTCTCGGAGCGGATCGCCACCAGGTCGGCCGTGCGCGCGAGAAGGTCGGTCACGCGGCTCACCCTAGAAGCGGGGCGGGTGCTCCGGCGTACCCAGTTCACGCTCCCTCATGTCCGACGACCGCGGCGTATCGGCGCCACGGGCTGCCTGGTTGACCGGGCCGCCTACTGTGGCCCGTCATGACTCCGCCCACTCTCCCTCGTGGCGCCTGGGGCGTCGGCGTGGCCACGCTGGGCCCCGATGGCAGCGTCCTGGACACCTGGTATCCCGAGCCCGCGCTCGACTCGGCCGAGGCCGTGCGCAGGCGTGCGGCCGAGGTGGCACCCGAGGCGCCGGTGCCAGGCACCGTCCGGCTGGCGGTGGGCGACATCGCCCGGCTCACAGACCTCGATCTCGTGGCCGTGTGCGGGGTCGACGACCTGCGAGGCGTCGAGACGGTCGTGGTCGCCACCTTCATCGAGGGCTTGGACGACCCGCCCGTCGACCCGCATGACGTCTACCTCCGCCTGCACCTGCTCTCCCATCGGCTGGTGGCTCCCCATGGGCTCGACCTCAGTGACGTGTTCGGGCTGCTCAACAACGTGGTGTGGACCACGGCCGGACCGTGCCCGGTCGAGGGCTTCGACCGCCGGCGGGCAGCGATGCGAGCGTCGGGGGATCCCGTGGTGGTGTCGGGCGTGGACAAGTTCCCCCGGATGACCGACTACGTCGTGCCGGACGGTGTTCGCATCGCGGACGCCGACCGGGTCCGCCTCGGTGCGCACCTCGCCCGGGGCACGACGGTCATGCACGAGGGCTTCGTCAACTTCAACGCCGGCACGCTGGGGCCGTCGATGGTCGAAGGCCGCATCAGCCAGGGCGTGGTCGTGGGTCACGGATCCGATCTAGGAGGCGGCTCGTCGGTCATGGGCACGCTGTCCGGCGGCGGCAAGGAGGTGATCCGGGTGGGCGAGCGCTGCCTGATCGGCGCCAACGCCGGCATCGGGATCTCACTGGGCGACGACTGCACCGTGGAGGCCGGCCTCTACGTCACGGCCGGTACCAGGGTGACGCTCCCCGACGGAAGAGTGGCCAAGGCCGTCGCCCTGAGCGGCCAGAGCGGGCTGCTGTTCCGCCGCAACAGCACGTCAGGCGCAGTCGAGGTGCTGCCGCGCCGCGGCGGCGGTGCTCTCAGCCTGAACGGCGCTCTGCACGACAACGACTAATCCGGCCGCTCGCCGTCCCACGGCAACTCGATGTCGCTGCGGGACCAGTCGACCGGCGAGCGCAACGACTGTGGGTCACCAGGCCGGGACAGGGGCTCGGTCGGGGCCGATCCCTCCGGTGCGCCCGCCGTCACCAGGGTCGGGTCGGGCCCACGAAGCGTCGGTTCGCCGGCCACCGGCTGCCCCGCGGCAACGGCCCCGGCCGCCGCCATGACCCGAGTCCCGGGCAAGCCGCCAGGCTGGCCGGGAGCGGTAGAGAGAGAGCCGGCGGCCCCCGACGACGGAGCGGCAGCAGCGGACCCAGGCGCTGCGGTCGGCGACCAGCCGGAAGCGGCCGAAGACCAACCCGAAGCACCCGAAGGCGCGGCGGCCGCGGCTGGAGGCCAGCCCGGCGCACCGGAGCGCGGGGCGGCTGCGGCCGCGGACCAGCCCGAAGCACCCGAAGGCACGGCGGCCGCGGCCGCGGACCAGCCCGAAACACCCGAGCGCGGGGCAGCTGCGGCAGCGGACCAGCCCGAAACACCCGAAGGCGCGGCTGCTGCCGTGGGCGACCAGCCCGGAGGGGTGGTGGACGGGGCGGCTGCCGTGGGCGACCAGCCCGAAGCGCTGGTGGATGGGGCGGTAGCCGTGGGTGACCAGCCGGGGTTGCCGTAGGGCCAGGCGGGGGCGATGGGGCTGGGGTTGGTGGCTATCGCCGGGCGGGGTGGTGCGAGCGGGATCGGGATCGGGAGGGCCTGGCGACGGCGGCGGCTGCGGCCTCGGGCTATGGCCAGGGTGATCGCTGCCGCTGTGCCGGTAACCATGCCGGTGCCGGCCAGGATGACGCCGCCGACCACGCCGCCGAAGATGCCGGCGACGGCTTGGGCGCTCACGTCGCCCATGCCTGGGCCTACCGCGATGGTGGA
>DASRJN010000702.1:0-4244 GCA_035649455.1 Acidimicrobiales bacterium | reverse complement strand
GGGGGCCAGGACTCCGCCTGGGAGACCACGGTCAGCTACGCCCCCGTCGCCAACCAACCCTTGCTGGTGGTCGTTTCCACCGGCGGCCACCTCCAGGACGTCGAGCGCTTCGCCATCACCGGCCTCGAGCCCGCCTGAGCCTTACCTGGCTATCCCGTCGGGCGGGACCCATGTCCATCGCCTGCCTCCAGCCCGCGTGAGCCTTCTTGGCTCATCCCGTCGGGCGGGACCGTTGTCCATCGCCTGCCTTCAGCTGCCTGAGCCTTACCTGGCTATCCCGTGGGGCGGGACCGTTGTCCATCGCCTGCCGCCAGCCCGCCTGAGCCGTACTGGCTCTCCCGTGGGGGCGGGACCCTTGTCCATAGCCTGCCGCCATGGTCCGGTCGTCGCCCGGTTGCTCGTGCCGGGCGGGTCCCGGGTCGTCGCCTGTGCGCCACCGCTGTGGTCCGGTCGTGGCTTGGTTGCTCGTGCCGGGCGGGTCCCGGGTCGTCGCCTGCGCGTCGCCCTTTGCGCGCCGCAGTTGGGGTGGCCGTATCGGGCTGCTTGCTCGGGCGGGTCCCCAATAGCATGAGGGCTATGTCTGCCGTCGCCGAGCTCGGCCGCCGGGCCCGGGCCGCCAGCCGGGTGCTGGCCACCGCGTCCACCGAGGCCAAGGACGCCGCCCTCAGCGCCGGGGCCGACCTGCTCGTCGAGCGCACCGACGACCTCGTGGCCGCCAACGCCGAGGACGTCGCCCGCGAGCAGGCTGCCGGCGCGTCCCCCACCGTGGTCGACCGCCTGCGCCTGTCGCCGGCCCGGGTGGAGGGCATGGCGGGAGGCCTGCGCCAGGTGGCGGCTCTCGCCGACCCCGTGGGCGAGATCACCGAGGGCTGGACCCGCCCCAACGGCCTGCGCATCGCCAAGGTGCGGGTGCCGCTCGGGGTGGTGGCGATCATCTACGAGAACCGGCCCAACGTGACCAGCGACGCCTTCGGGCTGTGCCTCAAGTCGGGCAATGCAGCCTTCCTGCGGGGCTCGTCCGGGGCGATCCGGTCGAACCTCGCCATCGCCGCCGTGCTGCGTGAAGCCCTGGCCAAGGTGGGGCTGCCCGAGGATGCGCTGGTCCTGGTGGACGACACGTCCCGGGAGGCGGCCGTCGAGTTCATGCGCCAGCGGGACTACGTCGACTGCCTGATCCCTCGGGGTGGCCCGTCGCTCATCCGCTCGATCCTCGACAACGCCACCGTGCCGTATGTGATCGACGGCGACGGCAACTGCCACGTGTACGTGGACGCGTCGGCCGACCTGGCGATGGCCGCCGACATCGTGGTCAACGCCAAGATGCAGCGGCCGTCGGTGTGCAACGCGGCCGAGACACTGCTGGTCCACGAGGCGGTGGCGGGGGAGTTCCTGCCGGCGGTTGCCGCCCGGCTGGAGGGCGTCGAGCTGGTGGGCGACGCCGCCGCCCAGGCCGTGGTGGGCGCCGAGCGGGTCGGCTTGGCCGGCGAGGACGACTGGGCCCAGGAGTTCCTGGCCCTCAAGCTTGCGGTGGGGGTGGTCCCGTCGCTGGCCGCCGCGGTCGAGCACATCGCCCGCTATGGCAGCGGGCACAGCGAGGCGATCGTGACCCGGGACCTGGCGGCTGCCGAGCGCTTCACCCGGGAGGTCGATGCGGCCGCCGTGCTGGTCAACGCCTCGACCCGGTTCGTGGACGGCGAGGAGTTCGGGTTCGGGGCCGAGATAGGCATCTCGACCCAGAAGCTGCATGCGCGGGGCCCCATGGGTCTGCGCGAGCTGACCACCGAGAAGTACGTGGTCAGGGGCGAGGGCCAGGTCCGCTGATCCGGCTGGCCGGGGTCGACGAGCTGGAGCGTCTGCGCGCCATCGAGCGGGCGGCCGGTCAGGCCTTCGCCACCATCGGGATGCCCGAGATCGCCGCGCACGAGCCCATGTCGGTCGAAGGCATGGACGCCTACCGCCGGGCCGGGCGGGCGTGGGTGCTGCTGCTGGATCGTCCCTCGGGCGCGATTCTCGTCGCCTACGCCCTGGTCGACCTGGTGGACGGCGCGGCCCACATCGAGCAGATCAGCGTGGACCCGGCGTTCTCCCGCCAGGGCCTCGGCCGGCGCCTGATCGACCACGTGGCCGCCGGGGCCCGGGGCGAGGCCCGTGCCGCGATGACGCTCACCACGTTCCGGGACGTGCCGTGGAACGCCCCGTACTACGCCCGCTGCGGGTTCCGCGTGCTGGCCGAGTCCGAGCTGGGCCCCGAGCTGCGGGCCAAGCGGGACTCCGAGGCGGCCTTCGGCCTGGACCCCGCCCTCCGGGTCTGCCTGCGCCGCGACCTGTAGGCCCTCTTGCCCCACACTTTGGGGAGGTCGTGCCCTGCCCGTCCCGGGTAGCAGGTACACCAATGCCCCCACGCTCCCGCCACCCCCGCGCCTCGCGGTGCCGTTGCCGCCAGTCCCCATGGTGCGGGGTGGGCCCGTCCTCAGCCAGCCCCGGCGGGAGCGGGGGGAGCTCGCCCGGCGCTGCGGCACGCGTGCCGCCGACGGCCGCGCTGTCGCCAGCGGGCGGCACGGCGGCCTGCGCAGCCCGGCACCTGCCCGCGGCGCCGGGCACTTCTTTCTCGCCCTGGCCCGGCCACGCTAGACAGGCGAGGCCCGTAGTTGTGGACGAGGAGCCCCGACAACGCCCACCCTGCTCACCATCGGCCACGGCACCCTCTCGGCGCCGGCGTTCACCGACCTGCTGGCCCGCGCGGAAGTCGGCTCGCTGGTGGACATCCGCTCGTTCCCCGGCAGCCGCCGGCACCCCCACATGTCCCGGGAGGCGATGGCCACCTGGCTACCGGAAGCGGGCGTGGCCTACCGCTGGGAACCCCGCCTGGGCGGCCGCCGCAAGCCCGTGCCAGGCAGCCCCCACGTGGCCCTGCGCAACCCCGCGTTCCGCGCCTACGCCGACCACATGACGACGGACGCCTTCCGCGCCGGCCTCGACTCGGTCCTCGCCGCCGCCAGCGCCGCCCCGACCCACACCGCCATCATGTGCGCCGAGACCCTCTGGTGGCGCTGCCACCGCCGCCTGACCGCCGACGCAGCCACCCTGCTGGCCGGCACGGAGGTCCTCCACGTGATGCATGACGCGACCATCACCGCCCACGTCCCAACCCAGGGCGTCCGCCGAGAGGGCACCGTCCTCATCTACGACGTCGGCGCCGAGCGACCCCTCCCTCTCTGACCCCCCACATTTTGGGGGGTGTCAGCACCCCCGTCATCGGGTAAATGCTGCCCCAATGCTGGCCCCGGGATCACCCGCCAGGACGTGCGCCCAATCGCGCGCCCCGTGGTGGATCCTGCCTGCCTGCACCACCGCCGCCATCGGCGTAGCAGTCCTACTGGCCCTCCTGCTCCTCCACGACCGCCCCGCTGCCGCCCAAACCCTGACCACCACCCCCCAGCCCTCGCTGTCCCCGCCGGCGCTGTCTCCGGCGTCGCTGTCACAGCCGTCGTTGTCCCCGGCGTCGCTGTCCCAGCCGGCTCTCTCCCAGCCCGCCCTCAGCAGCGTCACGAACTCCCTTCCCGCCATCGCGACGGCCCCCGCAGCCATCCTGGCCTCGCCACCCATCGAGCCGCCCGTCGGCAACCTCGCAGCACCCCCGCCGCCGGTTCGTGCGCTGGCAGCCCCGCCCGCACAGGGCCCCACGCCCGCTCCACCGCCTCTGCCGACGCCCGCCCCGCCGATAGCAGAGCTCACCCGCCTCACGGGAGAGTCGATCTCTCCGATCATCGGGCAAGCAGCCGTCCCCCCGGTCGCAGACGTTGCTCCCCTGGCAGGGAGCGTTCTCGCGCGCGTCGACAGCGACCTCGCCGCTCCCTTGGCGCGTGATGTGGTGGCCCCACTTGCGGCGGGCGTTGTCGCGCCGGTCGTCGGTGACGTGGTCGCTCCGTTCGCGCGCGATGTCGTGGTCCCGTCGGCAGCTGACGCGGTTGCGCGCCTGGCTGACGGAGTGTCCGCGCCTGCGGTGCGTGATGTGGTGGCCCTGGCGTTGGGCGACGTGGTTGGGCCGCTAGCGGGTGATGTTGTCGGCCCGCTGACGCGGAGCGTGGTCGTTCCCGTCGTTGGTGATGTGGTGGCACCTGTCGTCGGTGATGTGGTTGGTCCGATAGCAGGCGCTGTGGTGGACCCGCTGGTGGATGACGTGGTCGGCGACGGGGTCGTGGCACCGCTGAGGTCGATGGTTCGCCAACGGGTCTTGCCCGCCT